>DATAKV010000219.1:0-2232 GCA_036261375.1 Anaerolineales bacterium | reverse complement strand
CAAGCGCTTCCCGGCTGGAGGCCAGAATCTTAAGCTGCGGGGCTGCGTTCAACACATTGTCTGTCACCCTGGCGCTGGCTTCGATGAGGTGCTCACAGTTATCGAGGAGGATCAATATCTTTTTATCGTGCAAATATTCCTTTAACAACTCGAGTGCCGGCTTACCTGCCTGTTCACGGATGCCCAGTGCAGCAACGATCGTGTGTGGGATCAATTCCGGATCCACCAGGGGCGCCAGCTCCACAAACCAGATACCGTGATTGAACTGGTCGAGCAGGTCAGCCGCCACCTGCAGGGACAGGCGCGTCTTACCGGTTCCGCCCGAGCCTGTCAGGGTGACAAGGCGATGCATGCTCAATTCCTGCTTAACATCCAGGATTTCCTTCTCGCGGCCGATGAAAGTTGTAAGCTGTATCGGCAGGTTGTTCGGGGATGAGTCAAGGGTCCGTAATGGCGGGAAGTCATGCGGCAGGTTAGGCCCGTTCAGCTGGTAGATGTGTTCAGAGCGCAGGAGATCCTTCAATCGTTTCTCGCCCAGATCTATAAGCCCGGTATCCGGCGGGAGGAAGTCGCGCACCAGCTCACGCGTCGCTCCGGAGAGCAGCACCTGTCCTCCATGTCCCGCCGACATGATCCGCTGGGTCAGGGCGAGTGTCGTGTATCCGGAATACTGGTTGGCGCCCGTTAATTGAACTGTGCCGGTGTGGATGCCCATCCGCACCCGGACCGGTGCGTTCGGCCAGTGTTCGTTGAACAGGCATTTTTGCGCTTCCAGGGCAGCCCCTACCGCGTCGATGGCAGAGTGGAAGGCCGCCGAAAAGCTGTCCCCCACCATCTGGAAGATGGATCCATGATGTGCCTCGATCGCCTTTTTCAGGATCTCATTATGCCGCGCCAGCATACCGGGCATCGCCTGCGGGTACGTTTGCGCCAGACGGGTGCTGCCCTCGATGTCGGTGAACAGGAAAGTGACCGTGCCGGTGGGGAGGTCAGCCATCCGATCCATCCAGTGCACAGACAATGGCCTGGTCCATGGTCATGGCTCTTCCTTCGTCGTCAAGGCGGATGAATTCTGTGTGGGTTATATGGCCCTGGATCACGGCAAGCTCGCGTTCCACTGATGCCTGTTCAACAGGCGGCCGAAGCTCTCCGTTATCATCCCGTACCTTGGTGGCCCATGAAAACAATTTGACAGCCTTCTCCCACTGGCGCTCAACAACGGCGAGGGCGGCAAGCCCTTCGACCGTGAAGAGAACTCCTATTCTTGTATTGCCCGTCTGGTAGGGGATCAATGCCTTCTGATAATACAAGCGAGCCTTTTCCGTATCGCCCCGGCGCGTGTGCACATAGCCGAGTCTGGCGTGTGCCCAGGCTTCGGGAAGTGGAAGGCATTTCTGGCTGGCCCAGGACAGGCAGCTCTCGTAATAGATCTGTGCCAAGTCATAATTGCCTTCATAATAGGCCAGGTCCCCGAGATCATAGGACATCGTAATGGAATTCCCAAGGATGGAGGCATGCTTTTGCAGAATGGATAATCCTTCATCCAGCCGCAGGTGGGCCTGTTCGAAGTTCCTCTCACGCAGGGCGAGTGCGCCCAGCTGCTTCAGAGCTTCGATGGTCCCTGAGACAAAACCCATCTCACGGTAGATCGCCAGGCTTTCCTCCAGGGAGGCGCGTTTGCGAGTGTAGTCCTGTGTTTCGATCAGCCAGCCGAAGTACAGCAGGGCGAACCCTGTCCAGACCTTGTCCCTGGTTTCATGCAATAACGCGAGCGCCTTCTCAAAGAAAGCCAATCCTGATTCCAGATTGTTTGCGGCAAGCGCAGCGGTCAGATAGCCGTGAGCAAGCCCATTCTTATCGTCCAATTCATGATAGATGGATAGCGCTTCTTCGATCATGGACTGGATGCGGGCAGAAGACTCGTAATTGGCATTGGCATACCATGCCCAGTGCAGCAGACCGCGTGCCCGTGTGGTCGTGCGGGATTGATTTGCCGGGTCGGATAGTAATTGCAGCAGCCAATGTTGGATGTCCGTTAAGTGATCCTGGCTGTCCATAAAGAGATGGCCAAGGAAATTGACCAGCTCCAGTCCGGCCTGGGGATGGGTTTCCATGGACCACTCCACGGCTGCACGAATATTGTCCCATTCCTCGTCCAGCCAGACCCGCCAGGCAAGCTCCCTGGGTCCAAAGAATTCCGACACGATCCTTCCTGCCATCTGCAGATAAAAG
>DATAKV010000465.1:0-3770 GCA_036261375.1 Anaerolineales bacterium | reverse complement strand
TTGACGGTCAGGTCTTCGACCCTGGCCTCAGGGGCATGGGTCTGGATGGAGGCCCGGCCTTTGGGGATGTTGCGCTCATCGGAATACATCTGGCTTTGCCCGATCACTTCCCGATTGGCGGCTTTGAGCACGAAATACGATTTCCCGCTTTTGCCTGCCCGGACCTCGAAGTTGCTGTCCTTGCCTGCGCTCTTGCGCACCGAATTGATGCCCTTGAGGGCACTGTCCTTGCTCGCGTAGCTTTCGCTCGTGAGAATGACCTGTCCATTGGGTGCCTGGAGGGTGAACCTGAAATTTTTTCCGTTTTGTTTGAGAACGAACTTTGCAGCCATGCGTTCCTCCTTTCATGTCACTGATGGTTGATTTATGTCGTGCTGCAAAATGAGTATAACATGTCTGGGGAGGCTGCTCGAGGCCAGGCCACACTTTTTTCTGCGCCGTGGCTGCTTATTCGCTGTTCATCGAGTGGCCATAGGCATAAAAGATGTAATCCTGATACATGGTCTCGATCCCCAGGTCGTTGAGCACCCGCAGGACCTGGGCGCGATGGTCCGTGCCGTGATTGACCACGTGGATGAGCACCTGCCACAGGAGGAGCTGCCTGTCTTCCTCCGGTTCCTGGATGGGCCGGGTGAGCAGTATTTCATCCTGTAGTTCGAGAAGATACCCTCGCATCCTGCGCTCGACGTTGTCCCAGTGGATGCGGATGGCTTCGCGGTCGTCGACGTCTGCGGGAGGCAGGTCCTCCAGAGGCTCGATGCCCTGCAGCTCGCTGAGCCAGGTCTCGTCACAGCCGATCAGGTGAACGACCTGGTCGCGGACCGACCCGCGGGAGTAATCGACATTCCGGGTGAATTGCTCCCAGCTCAACTGCCTGACAGACTCCCATATCTTGCGGTTTTCGCTAAAGTGGTATTCGTACAGATGGCGGAAGGCTTCTGCATTCATCTTTCCTCACTCCTCTTGGTGGGTTCCAGACGATTGTAGCACAAGTGTTCGAAGTTCCTTCTGTTATTGATTCCATGAAGTAGTGCGATACAGGTACAATACGCTTTAATCATATAGTTGTATCGGATTGAATAGCTAAGGAGCTTTAGGGATGACGAGAAAAATTATCGTTCTAACGTTCGTTTCGCTCGATGGCGTCATGCAGGGTCCTGGCGGTCCGGAGGAGGATACCAGCGGCGGCTTTACGCTAGGCGGCTGGACGGTCCCGTTCTTCGACGAGTACCTGGGGAATGTCATGGCCGAGCAGATGAGCCAGCCTTTCGACCTGCTGCTGGGCCGGAGAACCTTCGAGATTTTTGCCTCCTACTGGCCACATCACCGGGAGGAAGGCGCCGGGATCAACAACGCAACCAAGTACGTTGCGTCGAATACGATGACGTCCCACGAGTGGGAGAAGTCGGTCTTTTTGAGCGGCAACGTTGCAAACGGGATCCGAAAGATCAAGGAGGGTGATGGTCCCGACCTGCAGGTGCACGGCAGCGCAGACCTCATCCAGACTCTGCTCGAGCATGACCTGGTGGATGAATTCTGGCTCAAGATATTCCCGGTGACGCTCGGTATGGGAAAACGCCTGTTCGACAAAGGGACGATCGCGGCCTCTTATTCCGTGGTGGATTCCAAAACATCCCCCAGCGGTGTGACGATCCTGACGCTGAAACGCGCAGGAGACGTCAAGACCGGCTCCTTCTAACAACGCCCTGCGAAGGCTGCTCCAAAAAGGATCTCAGTCTTTTCCCAACATCCTTCCACTTCCTACAACACCCCGCGCTCCGATAAAACATTTTCCAGCTGCTGGTAGCTGATGCCGTAGCGGGCGGCGATCTCGCGGGCATAACTCTGGCCGAGAGGCGGGCGGACTTCCAGCTTGTACGTGCGGTTCAGACCGTCTCCGCCACCCTCCGGTTCGATTGGCGACGAAACGATGCTGATGATCCGGCTCTCTCCGGATACAGAATTGTTCAGCTCGTCCACCCGGTTTGCCAGCTCGTGCAGATGGGTAGAATAAATCGCGCGGGCGCCCACCCGGCGCAGGATCCGGACGAGGTCCTGGGCCAGGTACAGGCTCTCGCTGAAGCTGGTGCTTGAGAGCGACTCGTTCAGCAGGACCAGGCTGTACTGCGTTACCTGCTGGAAGATCTCCCCGAGCCGGATGGCTTCCTCGCCAAAACGACCGGCGTCCGATTCCGGCCTCTCCTCGAGCGGGAAATGGGTGAAGAGATGATCGAGCGGACTGATGACGGCCTGCGTCCCGGGCACATAACACCCGGCCTGGGCCAGGATGTGTACGAGCCCGGTCCCCTGGATGTAGGTGGTCTTGCCGCCGCGGTTGGGGCCGGTCAGGATGAGGATATGCCCGGCTGGCCCAAAGTGAATATCGTTTGGTACGAGCGCCGGAGGTTTGCCATCTTCCCTGTCCAGCTGTTTCAGCACGAGATTGACGTTGTACGAGTCCTTTACCTCACAGCGGCGCTCCCCGGCGGGAACGATCTGCGGCCGGCACATGGACAATCCCAGCCCCTCGAAACGCCGGATCAGCCGGATGGCACCCAGGTAAAAGGCCAGTCCCTGGCGCAGGTTGGTGAACAGCCCGCCATGCAGGCCAGCATACTGGCGGAGCTGGTCGGCGATCGGGATGGCGGTCTTTTCCAACACGCTGGCCAGGTCCGCAAACAACGGGACCATTAAGGGGTCGACAGGGCCCGTGTAGACGCCTCCCGCGTATCCCTGTGGGACGGAATGCAGGGGCGTGATTCCCTCCCGGTCTGTGCGCATCCCGAATAGCCTGTTCAACAACGATTGGTCGGTAAACGGTTTTTCATTGACGGAGAGCAGGACCGCCTGGATGGGCCGCAGGCTGCTATCCAGGTTGACGCCGATCGTGATGCTGGCCTTGCCCTGCAGCCTGGCGAGCAGCCCGGGCAGCTCACGGACGAGTCGCTGGTAAACGGGATCGCTCCGGACCCGGCGGATCTCTGCCTGGAGATTGCGCAGTCCCTCCGAATGGATGCCGCCCCCGGCCGAGGCGAGCACGTCCCCCAGCCCTTCGAAGCAGTCGATGATATTTTGCAGCTCTCCCGCCCGCCAGACCACTTCATGCAGCCAGGTCATCTCATGCTCCGAGCGATATGCGGCATGGTAGAGTGAGTCCATGACCGGTAGAAGGGAGGCAAGCTTCGCGGCCAACGCGGGGTTGGCGAGCAAATCCTCGAGCACCGCCTGCCGATAGGTGATCACCTGTGGATCGCGCGGCAGCCGAAAAAAGAGATCCCGGATTTCCCGCTGATGTCCGCGGTCGGTAGTGAATGCCATAATGATCTCGTCGAGCCCCAGGTCGTGTGCCGCGGCGGGACTAAGCTCCAGGTATAGGTTCTCTTCCTTCGACGTTTCACCCAGCGTCCTGGGATACAGCAGGCTGAAATTCTCCAATCCCATCCCCTCCTCAAACGTAGTCTTGTCTCTTTTCATTCGGATCATCCCTCCGGTTGGCTGTGTTGCTTCCCCTGCCCACTTGATTTTTTTGTGTGTGATGAAAACCTTCCGCGCGCACTGGCAAAGCAGACCTGCGGAAGAGTTCCCCGGTTCATTTTACAACGAATCGATAATCACAATTCCTCACCGTTATTCGTGTACCTTATTAAAGAGACAGGCTTCTTTTGAAAGTTTGATCTCTGTGAAAACGGATTATTGGATAGTAGAAAGGAGAGATTGTCATGGCAACAAAGAAAAAGAAAAGCTCGGGCCGTTCCTGGAAGAATGAGCGG
>DATAKV010000460.1:0-1788 GCA_036261375.1 Anaerolineales bacterium | reverse complement strand
TGTCAGCTGGTCGAAGGTTCAGCCCGGAATTGCCGGCATGACGCGGGTCTGCTCGTATGATCGTGCGGGCCTGGGGTGGAGCGAGGCCAGCCCGCACCCGCGCACGAGCGATGTGATGGTGGACGAGCTGCACAGCCTCCTGGTGAAAAGCAGTATCGAAGGTCCCTACATTCTGGTCGGGCATTCCTTCGGCGGGATCCTCATGCGCCAGTTTGCACAGAAGTATCCCGAAGAAGTACGCGGCCTGGTCCTGGTGGATTCGGCCCACGAGCAGCAGGTCCTGCGACTGCCCTCCCTGGCCGCCACGGCCGAACAATTTGCGGACCAATTCCGCACATTGTCCACGATGAGCTCCCTTGGGATGATGGCCCTCTCGCCCGCCACGATCCCCAATCGCGGCTTCCCCGACGAAGCGTACCGGCAGTACCAGGCGGTCCTGGCGACGACCGGTTACTTCGACGGCGCCATTGCAGAGTCAGCAGCGTTCTATGCCGGCGCGCCGGAGCTCCCTGAATCGCTGGAGGACGTGCCGCTGATCGTCCTGAGTCATGGACTCTCCGATGACGGGGAGGTCCAGTTCGAACGGGAATGGACAGGAATGCAGGAGGAGCTGGCAGCCCTATCCTCCAACGGCATGCAGGTCATTGCAGAAGAGAGCGGGCATTACATCCAGCTCGATCAACCGGACCTGGTCATCGAAGCCATCCTGGAGATGGCCGGGTTCGACGCCGGTTCTCTTATCAACTCATGATTACCCACAATAAGGAGAAATATCCCATGTCTTCAAATGCTTTCGCTAAACACAACGGTTGGAAACAACCTGCGCTTGGCCTGCTCACCGCCATTGCGGTCATCACAGCCGTATTCGCCGGCGGCTTGCCTGCCGAGCTTGGCGCCCTATCGCTGATCCCGCTGGTGGGATTGTTCTGGACCTTCGGACGCTTCTCGCGAGCCGAGATTGGATTCGTCCGGGGCCGGGGACGGTATTACCTGCTCGGGCTGCTGCAGCCGGCGTTCGTCTTCATCCCCGTGGCGCTGGCCGCCTGGCTGGCCGGAGCAATCCACCTCCAGAACGCCGACTGGCCGAAGACCCTGTTCAACCTGGTGACCACCATCCCCATCACGATCCTGCTGGCGGCCATCACCGAGGAGGGTTTCTTCCGTGGCTGGTTGTGGGCGGCCCTGCAGCGTGCCGGCCTGAGCCGGGCCTGGATCGTCCTGTTCACCAGCCTGGCGATCGCCGCCTGGCACCTGCCGGTTGCCCTGCTGAGCACGGAGTTCGACCTGTCGTCCGCGCAGGCTCTGATGTATGTGATCAACGTAACCATTACCGGCCTGATCATGGGCGTGCTGCGGCTGGCCAGCGGATCGGTGTTTGTGCCCAGCATCAGCCACGGGATCTGGAATGGGATTTTGTACCCGCTCTTCGGCGCCGGGACCCAGATCGGCTTTCTGGGCATCCGGGACGGCACGTTCCACCCGGAAGTCGGCGTCCTGGGTTTGGCCCTGAATCTCCTGCTTGCCATTGGACTATGTCTCTGGTACTGGCGCGCCGGTGGAATGAAAGCGGCCAATCAACGTTTGCACCCGGAGCCAGGCACATAAACCCTGACAGGCAATGTGCATCTGCATGCGTCTTGACCATCTCAAGAAAACCGATCAAACCACTTAAAGGAGAAATAAAATGACTACAATAAGTTCATATCCAACAAAAGAGACAATCAGCCGAAGGCCCTTCTTCTCCAGCTCGATCTTCGCCTGGTGGCTCCTGGTGGCCTACCTGGCCCT
>DATAKV010000456.1:0-5948 GCA_036261375.1 Anaerolineales bacterium | reverse complement strand
TGTCAGGAACAGGAGAAGGCATGGCGGTTTTGCTTTGAGCTTGAACGCAATGTAGACAAAACTTAAAAATCCAAATGAAAACAGCCCCAGCCTTCCAAGACGATGAGGCAGGACTGCAAGGGGGATAAGAGGCAGGAGAGTCCAGGGTGCGTTGTGAAAATCTTTTATGCTATAGGGAGATTCTCCGCGCATCATGGCCAGTGTGGCAGGTCGAAAAAATTCCATCCAATCCTGGCCAGCCGGCAGCATGTAATACAACCAAAGGAGGACAATAAGAAGAATAGGAACAAGGAATAGAACTCCGGTGTACTCTGCCCGATACGGCCTTGTTGCTTCCATGAATGACTCCCTTGTTCAGTGCTTCTCGTGCGATGTTATGCTTGCGTGTGATTGTACACCTTCAGTGGTGGAATTTTATTTTGAAAAAGTTACACCAGCGTCTTCTTTCTGGGTAGGAAGTCTCTGACAAATAAAATAAAAACTCCCCGATCGCGATCGGGGAGTTTTTAAACATGAGAGACTTACTCTTCCTCTTCGTCTTCCTTCTTGCCACGGTCTACGGAGAGTTCCGGCTCGGTAGCTGTCGGTGCAGCTCCCTCGGCACCCGGAACTGCCGCGCCTTCCTCTTCGACCTTGGCGAAGGTCGCAACCGCCACCATCGTATCGGGGTCATTGAGAATGCGAATGGAATCGGGAACATTGACATCCCGGACACGGACGCCTTCACCGGGCCGCCGCATAACGGATATATCCACGTCAATACGCTCCGGCAGCTCGGTCGGAAGACACTCGACTTCGAGCTGTTCAAGGTTCTTGACCAATACGGCGTTGTAATCCTTCACCGCGGTCGAAACACCGATGAGGTGGACACTTACATACGTGCGGATCATTTCATCCAGCGAGACCGCCAGGAAATCCACATGCAGCAGGCGGTTCTTGATGTAATCGCGCTGCTTCTCACGCACCAGAGTGGGATACTCTGTGCCATCCACGTTAATGGTCACCAGGCTGGAGGAGGTGAGCTTTCCCAACGCCAGGCTGGCAGAGTGTGCATCCAGGTTGATGTTCAGCGGCTCGGTGTGACGGCCGTAGATCACGGCGGGCAGCTTGCCTGCGCGACGCAGGGCCTTGACCTGCTTGCCAACCACATCCCGTTTGGATGCATTTAAAACGACTTTTTCCATTTTTACTCCTCGAGCGCCTCTTACCCCGCCCAGGCGGGATTACCTTCGCTCTGTGAATAGAATTTCTGCAAACGGCTTATGCCGTATACATTCAACGATTATCTTCGCCCGAACAGCATCCGTCCGAGCAGAACGGAAATGCTGGCGAACAGGGCTGCGACCAGTCCGGCAAGTAATGCCTGGCGGGTGTCCATCAGGGTGGTCACATTGCCATGGATATTCTGCCCTACGAGCAGGATGGTCCGCGACTCAGTGACGTGGACATCGCGTCCGATCACGAGGGCGGTCGTCCCCTGCTGGATGTCGGCGGTTCCCGCGACGACAGTGCCGGTAAAGCCGCGGAGCGATGCTTTTTCCGTCTGGACCAGGCCTATTACTCCCTGCTCCGAGACAACCTCACCCGCCTCTACCGCCCCGAGTGCGGACTGGTGCAGGCTGACCTGGTTAGCTTTCACAGCTGCAGCCGCGCTCTGTTCGAGATAGACTTCATCCGCCGTGACGTTCCCCGCAGACGACTGGTGCATGCGCAGCAAATCCGCATTCACCGTTTCCACATCGGTCTGGGAAAGGGTCGTGACCTGTGGTTCCTCAACTTCCGGGCTATTCTCAGGACTCACCATAATTCCTTCCTGTACCACTCAGTAAAACCGCCTCCAGCTGGAGGCGGAGACGTACAGCGGGTGGGATTTTACCACATAAAGCCTCACATCTCGCGCTAAGCAAGGCGGTTCAACGTATAACCCGGTCACAGACCAACGAACGTATTCAGCGCGGCCTTTGCCTCCTCATCGCCTCCGCTACGCCATGCGATGGTTCATCCTCTCGAGCCTCGAGGTGGGACACAATATTCCAGTAATCTTCATCGTCGCGGTTCTGGCTGAGCTTGTAATTGGCCTGGATTTGCGCTACTTCGACCTGGAATGCCATGACGCCCTTCATCTCCTTTTCCACGTAGTCGGGAGGAAGAGTTTCCATCCGGTAGCGGTCACTTTTCTCATAACGGTCTGTCAGCCGCTTGAGAAGCTGATAGGCCTCCTCTCGTTCGGTAACCAGCTGCGGTCTGCCATAGAGATGGACCGCCTGGTAATTCCAGGTTGGCACGTTGATATGGTTATACCAGGTCGGTGTGATATAGGTATGAGGTCCCTGGAAAATAACCAATATTTCAGAATTTCTCTCAAAGATTTTCCACAATGGGTTTGCCCGGGACATGTGGCTGTTGATGAACCAGCCCTCGCTATTCTCTATCACCTCCACCAGAAGGTGGCTTGCGACGGACCTTTCACCGTCATGTGCTACCACGGTCGCAAAATCGTTCTGCTGGAGGAATTCCAGGATCCGGGTTCGGTCGTCTTCACGATATAGTTTTGGTGTATACATTCTTCTCCTTTGTGCCAGCCAAGTATATCAAGCCTCATTCCAAAGGTATAATCCCCCCATCTCACTTCAGGACAATCCATGCGCCGTTACCTGCTTTTCACAGTCTTCATCTCCGGCATGACCACTCTTGCCTCCGAGCTTGCCGCCGGGCGGCTGATCGGCAACGTGTTCGGCACAAGCAACCTCGTCTGGACGAGCATCATCGGTCTGATCCTTCTCTACCTAACCGTTGGCTATTTTATTGGCGGCAAATGGGCGGACGCCAACCCAACACCCGGGGCTATGTATCGCGCCCTGGCCTGGGGAGCGTTCACGCTGGGACTCGTCCCCTACATCGCCGGGCCGGTCCTCCGGTCTGCGGCAACCGCTTTTGAGGTGCTGCAGGTGGGCATCCTGGGTGCGTCCTTTATTGCCGTGCTTGTGCTCTTTAGTGTGCCGATCACCCTGCTGGGAACGATATCCCCATTTGCCATCCGTCTTTCGGTGGATGACACTGCGCGCGCCGGGCAGATTTCCGGGCAGATCTATGCGATCTCCACACTGGGCTCCTTTATCGGGACCTTCCTGCCGACGCTGGTCACCATCCCGGCCATCGGCACCACGCGGACCTTTCTGCTCTTCAGCCTGATCTTATTATTCGTCGCACTGCTGGGATTGGGGAAATTCGTCAGCTCGCGTGAGATGATAAAGCTTCTTTGGATGCCCGCCGTGATTGCCATCGTCGCGGCACTGTCGGCGGGACAAGCGCTCAAGAACAACACCGGGCAGATCTACGAGACGGAGTCAGCTTACAACTACATTCAGGTAGCGCAGCAGAACGGGTTCACAGTCCTGAAGCTGAACGAAGGTCAGGGTGTCCACTCGATCTACCATCCGGATACGCTGCAATACGACGGTCCCTGGGACCAGTTCCTCGTGAGTCCCTATTTCTATGCTGGCCGCAGGCCGTCGGATATCCAGCGCGTCGCCATAGTTGGACTCGCCGCCGGCACAACCGCCCGCCAGATGACCGCTGTTTACGGCGATATCCCCATCGACGGATTTGAGCTCGATCCGAAGATCGTCGAGGTGGGACAGAAATATTTCGACATGACCATGCCAAACCTGAATATATACGTGGGCGATGGACGGTTGAACCTGGAGCGCAGCCCGTACAAATATGACATCATCGGCGTAGATGCCTACCGGCCCCCCTACATTCCCGCTCACATGACGACACAGGAATTCTTCCAGATTGTCGCCAATCACCTGACCGAAGATGGCGTGCTGACCATCAACAGCGCCAGCGTCCCCGGCGACCGGCGGCTGATCAATGGGCTCGCTACCACAATGGGAACGATCTTTCCCTCGATCTACACAGTGAATATTCCGGGCTCTTTGAACACCATGATCTTTGCAACGAAACAGCCAACCACAGCGGAAGACTTTGCTGCAAATTTTGTAGCCCTTTCGAACGATCCAAATATTCACCCCCTGCTGGTGGCGACGATGGGAACCACCTTTGCCAACCTTAGATCCGGCTATGAAGTCACGACCATCTTCACCGACGACCACGCCCCCATCGAGTGGATTGTCAATGACATGGTGCTCCGCTTCATCCTCGGCGGCGGGACCCAGTATCTACACTAATTCATGAAACTTTCCCTTCTCTCCTGGCTTGTGACGATCCTGGTCCCTCTAGTCTTGATTGGTCTGGCGATCCGGGTCCTTCTATCCCCCGTTTTCTACCGGCTCGAATACAGCATGCCCTACTTCCCGCCCGATGAATATGGATTTACAAAAGAAGATCGCCTGAAGTGGGCTCCCTATGCCGTGAGTTATCTCGTCAACGAGGCTGAGACATCCTATCTGGGCGATCTTACCTTTGAGGATGGTTCTCCGCTCTACAATGACCGCGAACTACGCCACATGGACGATGTCAAGCGGATCACGCAGGGGGCGCTGCGGGTATGGTACCTATCAGTGGTTGTGATTCTTGCACTGGGGGTCTGGGCCTGGTTCGGAGGCTGGTGGCAGGAATACCTGCTCGGGCTGAAGCGCGGCGGCTGGCTGATCGTAGGGCTGGCGGTCAGCATCGGGTTGATCGTCCTGATTGGAATTGCCATCAATCCTAACGTGTTCAATTCGTTCTTCGTCGCTTTCCACAGCCTGTTCTTCGAAGGCGATTCCTGGCTGTTCCTGTACTCGGATACCCTTATCCGCCTGTTCCCCCTGCGCTTCTGGCAGGACGCGTTCCTGTGGGCTGCCGTGATCGCACTGGGAGGCGGGATTGCGCTGGCGCTGGGGATAAAACCAAAGTTGTGAATGATAAAGCCTTGCGAAGGTTGGTCGTAGACGGCGCCGGCAATTCAGCCAAACCTTCGCAAGGCTCACCCAGACGGCGACTGAAGCGTTAACGATGTATAATCCCGCCTGAGGAGAACGGAACATGCCGGAAACATTATCATTGGAGAACAAAGTCGCCCTGGTGACCGGTGGCTCGCGCGGCATCGGTCGGGCTGTGGCCCTGGAGCTGGCAGCACGCGGCGCAGCGGTGGTCGTTAACTACAACAAATCCTCCGAAGCTGCGGATGAAGTGGTCAAATCGATCGAGGCATCCGGCGGGAAAGCCGCAGCCTGCCAGGGCGATGTCTCAGACTACAAGCAGGCCGAAGCGCTGGTCAAGTTCACCATTGAGAAATTCGGGGACCTGAGCATTCTCGTCAACAATGCCGGCATCACCAGAGATATGGTCATCATGATGATGTCCGAAACAGACTGGGACTCGGTAATCACGACCAACCTCAAGTCCACGTTCAACTGCTCGAAGGCGGCGGTCAGGCACATGATGCGCAAGCGGACCGGGCGTATCATCAACATGGCCTCCATAGCCGGACAGATGGGCAACCCCGGCCAAACCAATTACTCCGCTTCCAAAGGCGGGCAGATCGCCTTTACCAAGTCGCTGGCACGCGAGGTGGCCGCCCGCAATATCACGGTCAACGCCATCGCACCCGGCTTTGTGGATACCGAAATCCTGGATGCCATGCCTCCCGAGACCCTCTCAGCCGCGCTGAAGCTCGTCCCGCTGGCGCGCAAGGGCAAGCCGGAGGAGATCGCCTATGCAGTCGCCTTCCTGGCCTCCGATCAGGCTGCCTTTATCACCGGCCAGGTCCTCGGCGTGGATGGCGGCATGGCGATGATGTAACTAAATGAATGTCATTGCGAGCGAATCGAAGCAATCCCCTGGTATGGTGAGATTGCTTCGCCCACTCCACCCGCTCGCAGCGACAGGAGAGAAACAATGTCCTACCCAAATACACAGGGAAAAACTACCGTGGCACCCGATGTCCTGGTGACAATAACCCGACTCTCAGCTCTGAGCGTGCCGGGTGTCAGTCGTAT
>DATAKV010000213.1:0-5043 GCA_036261375.1 Anaerolineales bacterium | reverse complement strand
CCCTGTTCGACAGGAATAAAACCGGGCAGCTGATTCGCGAGATCCTTGATAAGGTTGTTAGATCGGGATAACAACGAAACGCTTTTACAAAAGCATCCCGCAGGGTTGAACCCTGCGGGATGCTTGATTCCGGCTACCGCGGTCTCTACTTCTCGAATACCCAGCGGTCCACTTCACGTGTCCAGTCGACCAGCTCTTCCGGCTTGAACCACAGAGCGACTTCATTCGCGCCGTTCTCCACGCTGTCGGAGGCGTGGGTGAGGTTCCGTCCTACTTCCAGGGCGAAGTCATGGCGGAGCGAGCCCGGCGCGGCTTCGGTGGGACGGGTCGAGCCCATCGTCTGGCGGATGGCTGCGACCGCGTTGGGTCCCTCCCAGACCATCGCCATGACCGGCGCAGAGATGATGTAGGCGATCAGGCCATCGTAAAACGGTTTTCCCTTGTGGATGGCATAATGGGTTTCGGCGAGCTCCCGGCTGACCTGGATGAACTTGGCGCCAGCCAGGCGCAGCCCGCGGCGCTCCAGGCGTGAGATGACTTCCCCTATCAGTGCGCGCTGCACACCATCGGGCTTGACTAGGACGAGCGATCGTTCCACAGATTTCCTCCAACAAGAATAGGGTGTTACATGGTGCCGCATAATTTGCTTACCTTTTGGCTCGATTTTCAACCTGCAAATCAAAACAAAAAGCAAAGTTATATATGAGACAAGCGGTAAACACGAAGGGCACGACGGCCAGCCAACGTTCCAAGACCCAGTCTTAAAACCTTCGTGACCCTTTGTGCCCTTCCCTGGCACCACCCACCAGGGCAGGTGTGTGGTTAAGGCATCTTATCGTAACAGTTCTTCCGCCTTGGTATACGCATCCAGCGCATCCTGCAGGCGGTTGGCACGCATATACGCGTCGCCGAGGGACTGCCAGATGTTCACATCGACCGGGTAGCGATAGGTCGCCTCGCGCAGGTCGTAAATGACCTCATCCAGATAGCGGGCCTTCTTGATCAGCCTGCCGTAGGATTCCAGGGCGCCATTCACATTGTCCCCGGAGAGCTCACTGCGGGCCGCTCCCAGCACCGGGTCGACAAGCGGGATGTTCAATCCACCCGTTTCCTGCCCGGCAGCAGGCTCCCGGATGGGTTCGGGCGCAGGGGCAGGCGCTTCCATGACGGGCTCGGGCTCGGCAGCAGGTTCCGGCTCTGAGACGGCGGCCGGTTCTTCCAGCGGCATATCGAAGGGCTCACTGGGAAGCGGCATCGGCTCACTTTGCTGTGATTCGGCCAGTACAGGAGGCTCAACCTCTGCCTCGACCGGCTTCCAGTCTGAGGCCAGGGCCGGCTCGGAGGCTGACGGCGCGGTTTCCTTGGCGCGCAGCCATTCGGGAAGGTCCTCGCCATCGGTCTGGGTGGCGATCTGTTCCTCTTCCTTTTCCAGCTCACTCAGCCAGCTGGGAAGAGTGTCTTCCTCGGCCCTGGGCTCGGCGGGTGCGGTTTCCTCGGCAGGCGGCATCCAGGTCGCTTCCAGGCTCGGCTCGCCAGCAGAGGCATCGACAGGTGCAGGAGAGGGCTCCTCGGTAATATCCTTCATCCAGGCCGGCAGGTCCACATCGGACGTCTCGACCGGCTCCGGCGCAGGAGCTTCCCGCTCCTCCAGGCCTCTCAACCACATGGAGGTCTCATCCGCGGCCCCGGTAGGCCCGGAAGGTGTCCCTTCTCCCTCCAGGTCCT
Organism: Anaerolineales bacterium; assembly: GCA_036261375.1. GTDB lineage: Bacteria > Chloroflexota > Anaerolineae > Anaerolineales > Villigracilaceae > Defluviilinea. The sequence continues at coordinate 3,318 of DATAKV010000213.1, read as the reverse complement.
TCAGCCAGGTTTCGATTTCATCGACAGGTGCGGTTGGCTCCCCTTCAGCTATGGCCGCCGGTTCTTCCATTTGTGCATCGGCTGCGCTCGCCTGGAAGTCAGCGGTCGTTTCGTCTTCAAAGCCGCGCAGCCAGTCAGGTGTTTCATCCACGGCAGCAGGCTCAGGCTCCGAAAGAGCGGTTGGCTCTTCCATTTGAGCATCTGCCGCGGTCACCTGGAATTCAGCAGTCGTTTCATCTTCAAGGCCGCGCAGCCAGTCAGGTGTTTCATCCACGGCAGCAGGCTCAGGCTCCGAAAGAGCGGTTGGCTCTTCCATCTGAGCGTCTGCGGCGGTCGCCTGGAAATCGGCCGGCGTCTCTTCCATCAGGCTCTTCATCCAGGCAGCCGTATGGTCCACAGCAGCATCCGGTTCGGGTTCGGGTTCAGACTCCTGCATGGCAGCCATTTGTCCCAGTTCCGGCTCAGGCATGATGCCGGGTTGTTCCTGCGCACTCAGGTCCTTGGCCCGCCTGACCCATTCCGGTTCCTCTTCGAGGCGCTCTTCCGGCTTGGTCAGCAATCCTTCGGTGGCGCCCTGCTTCGCGGCAAGACTTTCGAGCCAGGCAAAGGAATCATCCTGGTCCTGCTCGGTCTTGCCGAGGTCTTCGATGCTGGCCGCGGGCTGTGCTTGTTCAACAGGGGGCTGGGCTGCAGGCGCTTCACTCTGCAGGCCTTTGGCCTGTTTGACCCACTCCGGCTCCTCTTCAAGGCGGTCTTCCGGCCGGGTCAGCAGGCCTTCTGTGGCGCCCTGCTTCGCGGCGAGGCTCTCGAGCCAGGCGAAGGAGTCATCCCGCTCCTGGTCGCTGACACCCAGCTTGTCCGCATCCACGCTTGAGGCGGCAGGTTCAGCGGGAGTGTTCAGAATGGGCTCCTCCGTCAGCTGGCTGAGGAGATCGGGAGCGGCGGGTGTGGGTTCGGTCTCCTGGCGCAGCCAATCGGGAGTTTCTTCTTCTGCGGCCGGAGACAGGTCAGCCTGCGGTTCACTCGAAAGCTCCCTGAGCCAGTCAGGCTGGTCTTTCTCTGCAGTTGCGCCGGGCTCAGGCTCACCGATGCCTTTCAGCCAGTCGGGTTCATCGGACGAGATGGCGGAGGGCTCTGTCTCGGACGTACCCAGGGTTTTCATCCAATCCAGGTCATCCGGTTCGGCGGCAGCCACATCATCGGTCTCGCCCAGATTTTTGATCCAGTCGAGATCATCGCTTCGGGCGACAGGCGTGGTAGGCTGGGTATCGCCCAGAGTATTCAGCCAGTCCAGGTCCCCGGCCGGTTCCGCAGCGGGTTCCGCCTGGGTCTCACCCGGGAGCTGGCTCATCCAGTCGGGTAGTTCGCCTGCGGGAGCTGCGGGCTCTTCGGAGGCTTGTTCGGCGGGTTCCGTCCAGGCGGGCTCGTCGCCGGCCTGGGAAGCCAGGGCGCCGGCGCCGATATTTGCGATCCAATCCGGCAGCTCCTCGTCCTCCTGCCGGGGGGCAGGTTCGGTTTCGGCCGGTTTCATGGCCTTGATCCAGTCGGGCAGGTCGGCCTGTTCGAGGGCATCGGACGGCTGAGCATCTTCCCCGGTGAAGGCAGGCTGGCTTTCATCGACTGTTCCCGTGGACTTGCCCCAGCCCGCTTCCCGGAGAAAATCGGGGAGGTCGTCTGCGGGCTGGGCAGGAGAAGACTCGAAGGGAGCCGTCGTCTCGAAAATAGGCGCGGGCGTTGGCTGAGAAGGAGCCGAAGGGAAGTCCTCCATGCGGGAGGTCTCATCCACCGGCCGGTTAAGCCAGTCCGGCTGTTGTTCTCCCTGGGAGCCGCCTTCCAGACCGATCGCCTGTGACTCGCTCCAATCGGGCTGCATCGAGACCGGCTGGCCGTCCCACTCCAGGCGCTCGATGTTGACCGCCGCATCGGATACCTCATCGGACTGGAAGATGCTCCCCGTGACGTGGGCCGCATACGGGTCGAGCTCGTAGACACGCTGGCGATACAACTGAGTGCTTTCGGGATGCTCCGCCCCCAGCATCTCGACCATCACTCGGTTGCCATCATAGGAATAGGGATAACGCTTCAACAATGCCGAGGCCACATCGGCGGCTTCGTTCTTAAGCCCGCTCCTGTAACAGGCACGCGCCAGCAGGGCCTGCATATCGGCCCGGTTGGCATCCTCATTGAGCACGCTCTTGATCTCGGAGATCGCCTGCGGGTACAGCTCACCCTGCACGTACATGTTCGCCAGGGCGCCGCGCGTCATACGGATGCGCGGCGGCCGCACACCATCGCGGCGGGCATATAGCCGCTGCAGCTCGGCCTGGATGGCCGGGTTGGAGGGCTGGGTCTCGAAGGCGCGTTCCATGTGCCAGATGGCATCGTCGAGACGGTTTTCCTCATCCCGGATGATGCTCATGCCCACCTGGGCTACGAAATCGTTCGGCGCCGAGACCAGGATGCGCGAAAAGATATCGGCTGCATCGCCGTAGCGCTTGTATTCCAGGTTGGCCTTCCCCAGCAGGCGGTAGGTTTCAAGATGTTTGGGATATGTTTTCAGGATATGACGACAATGTGCGATGGCCTCATCCAGCTGCCCGCGGTCGATCATCGTCTCGATCTCTCGGTTGTATGCACGCAAGGAAACTTTAGCCATGCTCGTTATACTCCTATGGCAAGTATGCCCCATTCCATTGAATATTGCAAGTATCGAGGTGAATTTTCATAAAATCGTTACCGCTTGTCTCATAAACAATTAAACTTTTTCAGTGCGTTTGTAGGCTGAAATTCAAAGCCTGAGTTTAGATAATTATGCGGCACTCTGTAATCAGTTGTAAAACAGCGGCAGTTTTTGGACCGGCTCAGCGCTAAATCGATGGGCGGCAAGGACAGCTTCGCGTGCTTCCGCCAGCCTGTCTTCCCTGTCGGCGTGGATGGTGAAGAGCGGCTCACCGGCTTCCAATTGGTCACCGACCTTGTGATGGATGACGAAACCGACAGCATGGTCGATGGGATCGGACTTTTTGGCCCGCCCGGCTCCCAGTGTGACCGCCGCCTCGCCCACGGTCCGCGCCTGGACCTCGGACAGGTAACCGCTCTGCGGCGACGGTACGACATCCACAAACTCTGCCTTTGGGAATTTGGACGGATCATCGATATACGAGACATCGCCGCCCTGGGCCTCGACGAGGACTCGCAGCTTTTCAAGAGCGCTTCCATCACCAATGGATCGTTCAGCCATGGCGCGACCCTCACTGATGTCGGCGGCACGCTTACCCAGGACCAGCATATGGGCGCTGACGTGCAGGCAGTGCTCCA
>DATAKV010000434.1:0-4801 GCA_036261375.1 Anaerolineales bacterium | reverse complement strand
TCGATCACACAGGTGCGGATCCCTTCCAGCCCGAACAGGTTCGTATAGAAACCGATGGTCGCCGCGGCCAGGGAGCCAACCCCTGCCTGCACAAAGATGTGGGTCGGCTGGCTCAATCCCTGGGCAGCCAGCTGTTCCTGGGTTTCGCTCAGCATGGTGGTATAGCCCTGCATCACCCACTTGGGGATATCCTCATATCCTTCCCAGGATGTGTCTGAGACCACTTCCCAGCCGTTCTCGCGTGCATCCTGGTAGACCTGCCGGACGGCGTCGTCGTAATTCCCATCCACGACCACGACCCGCGCACCGCTGCTCTCGATCGCCTGGATCCGCCCCCGGGAGGTCAGCTTGTGCACATAGATGACCGATTTGAATCCCATCTGGGCCGCCGACCAGGCCACGCCGCGGCCATGGTTACCGTCTGTTGCGGCGGCAAAGGTAATATCGCCGAGCCGATCCCGGAACGTTCCCTGGGTGAGATCGGCGAACGACAATTCCCGGTCTTCGAGAGCCAGGCGCTTCTGGATAAGCTTATAAATGGCATATGAGCCTCCCAGCACCTTGAACGAGCGCAGGTCCAGGCGTGCCGATTCATCCTTGACCCAAATACCGCCTAGCCCCAGTCTCGTGGCTAAATTCGTGAGACCCTTGAGCGGGCTCATGCGGTAGCCGGGAAGCTGGCGGTGGAAACTGCGGATTTTTCGCGGTAAGTCGGCAGGCAGCAGCTCCTGGCTGGCAGTGCCGGCCGTATCGGTATTTTTAAATCGGTTTTTCGTCCATTGGATGGGGGGTTCAGTCATCAATATCTACTCCATGTTGCTGTCTTCAGGATCCGGTTCCGTAAAGTGTACCAGCTTCCGAAGACACTGCACCCGAGTGTTCCTCCTGTTCTGTATTCCGTAGTTTGTGTTTAGCGGGCGCCTGCCGCGCGCAGGACCTCCATGATCTGCTGGTAGCCGCGGCGACTCGCGTGTGCCAGGGGCGAGATGCCGTTGGAATCGGTCAGGTTCACGTCGGCGCCTGACTCTACCAGGAGTCGCACCACCTCCGTATGGCGCGGTCCGCCGTCCCCAAGGATGATGGCTTCCAGGAGTGCAGTCCACCCCAGGTTGTTGACGTGATCGACATCGATATCTGTTTTCAACAGCTCTTGGATGATCTCAACATGCCCGCGCTCGGCAGCACGGATCAAGCCGGTGCCGTTGTAGCTATCCTTGCTGTGCACATCGGCGCCTACCTCCAGGGTCAGATGGAGCAGCTCCAGATAGCCTTCCGACGTGGAAATCAAATATGCGCTCTGCCGGGTCTGGTCCTGGATGTTGACATCAGCGCCGGCCTCGATCAGCAGGCCCGCGACGGTCAGGTGATTCCAGTAAGCTGCGGCAATCAGGGCTGTTCTCCCGTGTTCGTCCTGAGCCGTGACACTTGCACCCTGCGTCAGGAGCTGGCCCACCTGTTCGACATCGCCCTCCCCGGCAGCGAGGATCAGCTGTGCATTTAAAGCCTGCAGGTCAGCTGGGATCATCGCTGGAGAAGCAACCGCCGTCCCCTGTACGGGGACCGCAGAGGGGAAAGAAACAGGCGCGGGAACTGGCATACACCCTGCAAGCCCCAGTGCAACAATCGTCAGGCAGAGGATGCCTATACATTGAATCACCCTTCCTCTCCGGCCTGAGCAGAGGAAACGCTTCTCACTGGAGGACATGACCGGGATGTTTAAACTCTGGCTCGGAGCCTGATGCAGGGAAGAAAATCTAAAACGTCTCATACGGTGTAGATGTAGCCTGTAAGAAGACTATTACTCCGCCCCTTTTCTTAAGCAGTTGGGCAGGCACCTATCGTACCCAGTTCAACCCTGCTCCAAAAAGGTACAGGCCTACGCCGAAGACGGTGTGATTCATCAGACTCCGCAGCCTTGCCTGGCCAGGATTGGATGCTTTGGAAGCCGCGATCCCGAGCCCGAACAAAGGCTGCATAATAAAGAATGGCGCTAGGACCGTAACGACGCCAAAGCCGATCGCAGGCAGCAGGGTGGGATGCTGAAGCCAGCTGCTGCCTGCGATCGCAACAAAAGCGGCGGCGAACAGGATGCCGATCAGGTAGTGGGCAGCCCATCCGGTTACGCATTCTGCGCTCTTCGGCGGAGCGGACGCCAGGTTTGAATGCTTGAAAATCCCCTCGGGCGTATAACGAAGCCAGCGGCCTACCAGGCAGATATTGGATGCCGGGATGTTGAATGCATGCCGGAGGAAGAACACCCAGAGATCGAAGGTGAGTGTTGCGCCCAGCCCCATGACAAGTACGCTCACGAAGGGAAAAAGCGGATTACTCATCAGCCACCTTCGTAAAAGATTGCGTACCAGGCTTTGAGAGATCGACCGAGAGCAGAGGCATCCCGAGGTCGCGTATTTTCTTCAGAATCCCGTGCAGTGCAGCCTGATCGATCACAGGTCCGCTCAGCAGAGTGCTGCCATCGTCCTCCAGCGTGATGGCCAGTCCTTCGAACCATTCCGCCCACTGGGGGCCCAGGTGGCCACTGATCCTGATTCGATAGACCCCTGGCTGGTCCGGTAGCCACTCCGGGCTGGGTTCATGTGACATGGTTGTTTACCAGGGTAATGACGACATTACCTCTCTTGTGTCCCGAGTCGACATAGCGGTGCGCCTCGGCCGTCTGCTCCAGGGGATAGCAGCGGTCGATGACAGCTTTGATCGCCCCTGCTTCGATCAGCTCTTTGATGGTAACCAGGTTATCCATGTTTTCTTTTGTGCTCAGCCTGGCCATTGTCACGTATGTCCCGTCCGGCGCAAGAGCTTTTGTGGCTATGGATTTCGGTAACTTTGCAACCGTATCGTAGATGACGTCATAGCGCTCGGCTCCGGAGGCAAGATCCTCTTTTGTGTAATCGATGACCCGGTCGGCTCCCAGAGATTTCACCATGTCCAAATTGGCGGTGCTGCACACGCCGGTCACATGTGCCCCAAAATACTTTGCAAGCTGGATCGCGTAGGTGCCGACGCTCCCGGATGCTCCGTAGATCAGGACCTTTTGCCCGGGCTGGATATTCCCTTTACGCAGCAGGCGCAGGGCCGTGGTCGCACCGATGGGAACCGCCGTAGCTTCCGTATACTTCATATTGACCGGTTTGAGCGCCACCATCGCCTCTTCACGAAGAGACTTATACTCTGCGTGGGCGCCAAAATTCTCGGTGAGGGTGGAGGCAAACACCTTGTCGCCCGGCTTGAAGCGGGTTACATCTTTGCCGATGGCTTCCACTTCACCGGCCAGCTCCATGCCGTAGATCGGCTGCTTGGGTTTCGTGAAACCCAGCGTGATGCGGGCAGGGAGCCAGAACAGCGGCGGCACATCGAAACTTCGCATCCTGTGGTCCCCGGCTGTGACCGTTGATGCATGAACTTTGATCAAAATCTCGTTATCTTTCGGCGTCGGTTTCTCCACCTCTTTGAGCTGAAGAACTTCGGGACCACCATATCGGGTTGCTACGATTGCTTTCATTTTGGACCTTCCTTTTTAAGTTAAGAATAATCAGTGAACAGGTCATTAAGGGGTGAGGCAGTCGCATGGGTGCCTCACTCCACGATAAGACTCAAGCCACCTTGCTGGCTTCCGGTTGGGTGGAACCGGAGATTGCTCTGCCCGAGACGGGTTCCACAGCTCGCTGCCGCCTTTCCGCCCAGAGTGAATACCCCAGCCACACCAGGGCTGACCCCCCTGGTATCGTCACTTTTGCCTCATGCAGGGGGGGAAGCAAAGCTGCAAACGGGACCAGCATGCCTCCAATGGCAAGCAATGCGCCGGCCCAGCGGGGCAGGATGCGAGCACGGAACGTGGCGATGCCGAACAGAAGGCCGCCGATCATAAACCCGATAAACCCGTTCAGGTCATATATGGTTGAGAGGGCGCCGAAGTTAATCTCTCCGGCGGATTTGGTAAAGATCCCCAGGAAGCTCTCCACCACGGTCGGCGCCTCGTTCACCAACGGCGGCAGGACAAAGGCTTCTATAAAGGTAAAGTGCGCCAGGTTCACCAGCCAGAGGCTGAGCAGGATGTAGCCAGCCAGACCCAGCCACCCGGCCTTTTCTGCTTGCCTGGCGTAGATGCCCGTCATGCCGAACAGGCCGAAAAAGCCCATAGCCGTTGCCAGGATGTGGACGATTCCCCACCGGGCGGTGGTCAATGACGAAACGATATTAAGGGGATGGAACAATCCGACGAGCACAAAGCAGATCCCTGCGATCATGGCGGATAACCCGGCCCAGCGAATAAGATTCGAGGTTGTAATCTTCCTGGTGCTCTCTTTGCCGGTCTTTCGATTGGTATTCATTTGCTTCTCTCCTTTTGAACAATACTGATAATTGTTTGACATCCGGCACATCTGCCTGTTTAATGTTGACTGAGTACAATATACAAATCGATGTGGGGAAATGTCTTCCCCAGATATGGGGATTTTGTATGGGAACTACGCTCCATATTCCATAGCGATGCTCGCTCATTACAGATTGGAAACAACAGATGCTGTGCGGGCTCGATTGGATGGCCGCCGGCGGATGGCCCATTCGGCTATGGCGAGATTGATCACCCATGCCGCGCCCATCAGCAGTGCATTCTCAAGCTCGTTCGGAGTGCCGATTGTCAATTCTCCAACCAAACCGGTCAGAATCTGTGTTCCTGCACCCAGCCCGATCGCATAAGCCCGGGTCATCCAGGCGCGGTGCCGGATCATGTCCCCTCGCCGGATAGCGATAAAACCGTAGATGATGGCAAAGACCATACCTGACC
>DATAKV010000422.1:0-14530 GCA_036261375.1 Anaerolineales bacterium | reverse complement strand
GAGGCGCTGGACTGCGCCAAGAAACAGCTTACAGAACTCCACCAGGAGATGACCAAGAAGAAACTGGGCGCCGAAGCGGCAATCTTCGAGGCCCACATGGAATTGCTGGAGGATCCGGACCTGGCGGAAGCCGTTCAGGAGCGCGTGAACAGGGGTCAAAGCCATGCCCGGGCCTGGAAGGAAACATTCGAAGAACGCGCCATAGCCATAGCAGCCCTCAGAGATCCTCTGCTCGCAGCACGGGCAATCGATCTGCGTGATGTGGGCAAGCGCGTCCTGCGCCTGATGCTGGGGCTGAGCGGGAACAATCATTCGAAACCTGACAAGCCGGTCATCATCATTGCCCGCGAGCTTTCCCCTTCAGATACCGCGACCTTCGATACGGAACGTGTGCTTGGATTCGGCATGGTCGAAGGCGGACCCACCTCCCATATCGCCATCCTGGCGCGGGCGCTGGGACTACCGGCCATCGTCGGCGTGGACGAGTCGATGCTGGCGCTCGAGGACGGCACACCCGTCATCCTGAATGGAAACGACGGCACGCTGACCGTCAACCCGGCTGCCGATGTGCTGGAACGCTCGAAGCTCTCGCAGAAACGCTGGCTGGAATACCGCCGCTTCGCTCAGGAACAGGCTTCCCAGCCTGCCACCTCACTGGACGGCACTCGCGTCGATGTCACCGCAAACGCGGGCTCGATTGCCGATGCCGCTGAGGCCATGAAAATGGGCGCGGACGGTATCGGGCTCCTGCGTACAGAATTTCTCTTCCTCGAGCGGACCACTGCACCGGGCGAGGAAGAACAGTTCAATGTCTATCGTGCCATCGCCGAAACGATGAACGATCTGCCGGTCATCGTCCGCACCCTGGATATCGGCGGAGATAAGCCGCTGCCTTATATCCAGCTCAAGCCGGAATTGAATCCATTTTTGGGCGAGCGCGGGATCCGGCTGTGCCTGAACCGGCCGGAGCTTTTCCGTGAGCAGCTGCGTGCCATCCTGCGCGCAGCTTCGCATGGAAATCTACGCATCATGTTCCCCATGGTCAGCGATATCGCCGAGCTGCGGCAGGCGCGAGCATTGATCGAAGCACTGCGCGCTGAGCTGAATGCCCCGGAAGTGCAGACCGGGATCATGATCGAAGTCCCGTCGGCGGCGCTGATGGCAGATGTCTTCGCCCCGGAGATCGACTTCTTCTCGATCGGCACCAACGACCTGACCCAGTACACCCTGGCGATGGACCGCGGCAATCCGGCGCTGGCCTCCAGGCATGACGGCCTGCATCCTGCCGTGCTGCGCCTGATCGCCATGACCATCGATGCCGCCCACAAACACGGCAAGCGCGCCGACATCTGCGGCGAGCTGGGCTCTGACCCGGCGGCCATCCCGATCCTGCTCGGGCTGGGGATGGATGAATTGAGCGTGAGCATACCCTCCGTACCCACGGTCAAGGCACAGGTCCGCTCGTTGAAAATCAACGAGCTACAATCGCTGGCGCGTGAAGCGCTCAATTGTTCGACGGCGCAGCAGGTGCGTGAGCTGGTCAGAAAACAATTACATTCTTGAACGACAGAAAATAGCCATGGAGGCACCTGGACCAAAAGGTGCCTCCATGGTTCACAACGGCTTCAATATCCTGACCTTGAAAACCCCGTGCGGAGGAAACAGATCAGGACCACAAAGGAAACCATCATGGGAGAAAAATTTCAAGCGTATCGTTCGCTGAGCTATAGAATGCCCGAAAAGACCTGGGCATGGAATCTATATGGTGCGGGACTCGAGAACATGGGACGCGGGGGCGCTCCGGAACCATTTTCTGTCCCGGAACCGGGTGACGACCAGCTGCTCGTCCGCATTGACAGCATTGGCGTGTGCTTCTCGGATGTCAAGATCCTTAAACAGGGCGGCAGCCATCCCAAGTTGTACAACCGTGACCTGTCGGTGGAGCCCACCCGCCTGGGCCATGAGACATCGCTGACCATCGTCAAGGCAGGAAAGAACCTGCAGGACAGATATAAACCCGGCCAGCGGCTCGCCGTCCAGCCGGATATCTACCAGCAGGGCAAGAGTACAGCTTATGGCTACACGATCCCAGGCGGCTTGATCCAATACCATTTGATCGGAGATGAAGTCCTCAAAACCGACGCAGGGGCCTGTCTCCTGCCGGTCGAAGATGACATGGGCTACGCCGAGTCTGCCCTGCTCGAGCCGTGGGGCTGCGTGGTAGCAGCCTATACCCAGCGCCGGCGGCTGACCCCAAAACCAGGCGGAACCATGTGGATTATTGGACAGCCGGGCGATGGGACGGAATATACATTCTCCGCGGGGATGGAGGCACCCTCCACGATCGTGCTGACCGATGTGCCTGAGTCCGTTAAAAAGCTGGCCGCTTCCACCCAGGCCAATATCGTTGAACGGAACGGGCTGACCATGGACGATTTCGAGTCATTGAGTAGGGAACTGACCCAGGGCGCTGGCTTCGATGATATCGTCATCCTCCGCCCCACTTCAGCAGAATTGGTCGGCCAGATCGCGCGTTTCACCGCCCGCCGGGGCACCTGCAACATCATCGGCACACAGCCCCTGGATGGGCTCGTCCAGGTGGACCTGGGCCGGCTGCATTACGATTACATCGCCTTCCTTGGCAACAACACGGATGATATCGCCGCCTCCTACGGAGAGGAGCGCAACCGCTGCGAGCTGCGTCCGGGCGGCTCGACCGTGTTCATTGGCGCCGGCGGCCCGATGGGACAGATGCACGTCCAGCGCGCCCTTGAACTGCCGGATGGACCCGGGCTGGTCATTGCCACAGAGATCAGCGACGAGCGCCTGCAGACCCTGAGCGATATGTTCACACCTCTGGCAGAAAAACATGGCCGCAAACTTTTGTTCTTCAATCCCACGACAACCAAGCAGTCCTTCCGTGATTTTGTCCTGGAAGCCACGAAGGATGAAGGCGTGGACGATGTGGTCGTCAGTGTGCCGGTCGCTTCGTTGATGGAAGAAGGCGATACGGTCATGAAACCGGATGGGATGCTGGTGCTCTTCGCCGGCGTACCCAACGGCACGATGGGCGCGGTCAATCTGAGCAATGTCTATCTTTCGAACGCACAATACACCGGCACATCGGGTCTCACCATCGACGACCAGGCCTCGGTCATGGCGCGGCGGGTCGCCGGGACGCTGTCACCCGGTCGTTCGGTGGCGGCAATCGGCGGGCTGGAGACGGCAGCCGAAGCAATCGAATCGGTCATCGAGGGGAAGTATCCCGGCAAGGTGGTCATCTTCCCGCAGATCCATAACCTGCCGTTGACCGGATTGAAGGAACTGAAGGATCGCCTGCCGCAGGTCGCTGAAAAACTGGGCGAAGACCTGATGTGGACAAACGAAGCCGAAGAAGCGCTGATCGAAGCCATGTGGGACAGGCCGGAATGATCTACACGGTCACCCTCAACCCAGCCGTCGACCGTGAGCTGACCGTACCCGCCATGGAATTCGATTCCGTGCTGCGGGCCACGGAGGCGCGGGTGGACTTCGGTGGAAAGGGCTTCAACGTCTCGCGCCTTCTCAAAGGACTCGGAGCCGACAGCACCGCCGTCGGCTTTCTCGGGGGGCGCGCCGGCGAGCTGCTGCAGGACGGTCTGCAAAGCCTGGGCATCGGCACGGATTTCGTGCGGGTACCTGGCGAGACGCGGACCAATATCAGCATCGTGAACCAGGCTCATGATCATTACCTCAAGGTCAACGAAAAGGGACCACGGGTCAGTGAAGAAAAACAGACAGAACTCCTGGAAAAGATCGATTCGCTGGCAGCGCCGGGAGACTGGTGGGTACTGGCCGGCAGTCTGCCTCCGGGAATCTCGGACGATTTTTATGCCCGCATCGTGAGCGCGCTCTACAGGCATGGAGCGAATGCGATCCTCGATACCAGCGGGGAGTCCCTGCGGCTCGGCTGCCTGGAGCATCCCTATCTCGTCAAGCCAAATGCGGAGGAGTCTCAAACGCTCACAGGCCTTCCAATGGAATCCGCTGGTGAGATCGCGGCGGCCGCTGCAGAGATCCGCCGGCTCGGTGCGCAGAACGTGGTCATCTCGATGGGCAAGGCGGGCGCGCTCCTGAACACAGCGGAAGAAACCTGGCTGACCCACTCGCCCGCCATCCAGGAGAAAAACCCGATCGGCGCCGGGGACTCAATGGTTGGCGGGCTGGTCTGGGCCCTGACCCAGGGCATCGGCTTGAAGGAAGCCTTGGGCTGGGGTGTCGCCAGCGGGGCAGCCACGGCCAGCCTGCCCGGGACAGAAGTCGGTACCCGGCCATTGATTGAAGGACTGTTCAAACAGGTGCGTTTCGAAAAACTGGAAACGGTATAGAAAGCAAAGGTCAACATGCCATACGAACAACACCAGGAAAAAAACTACCCGAAAGATGCTCGAAGCATCTATGATGCCGCTGTAAAAGCAGCCGAAAAAATGGACGGGAAGGTTATCTCCTCCAAGCCGGAACATCTTCATCTCACCGTTCGGTTCCCCAAGGTCATCTTCGGTAAAACGCTGGGAGAACGGACCGAGCTGTCCTGTGAAGTGCGCGCGGACGCGGAGGGCGGCATCGCCGTAGTTGATGCCTTTCCTTTGGATGCAGTGGAACGTAAATTAATGTTCGGCGCGCGGCCAGGCGTCACCCAGACCGTGGTTACCTGGTTCATTGCGCACCTGGAGAATAACCTCGGTTTGCTCCAACCCAACAAGTAGCCCCTTTCTTCATCTCCTACAATCTCCCCACGGGGTCCTGCGGGGAGATTTTTCATTCCATCCACCGCTATAGAATTCTTATTATTTGCTCATGGAGCGGCCTGCCACCCGGGGAACCTTTTCCTGCAGCTCATCGTTATCGGTACGTTCTACAAATACATCAGGAGAATACCCATGAAAACCAAGATTTTTATTGTTATCGCAGCCTTTGCCATGCTGATCGCCGCCTGCGCTCCGGGTGCAGGTGCATCTCCAGCCGGTACGGACACACCCGCTCCGGACCCGATTCCCTCAATGCCTGCCAGTGTCGCCACCGTGGAAACCGTGGAAGTCCATATCCTGGAGTCGATGCCGGTCCAGGTCCAGGTCGTCGTACGGGGACAGCTTCCGGACGCCGGCTGCACGACCATCGGATCCGTCGAGCAGGTTCGGGAAGGCAATGTGATTCGGGTCACTCTGGTCACCACCACCGACCCGCTGGCCCTGTGCGCCCAGGCGCTTACGCCCTTTGAGCATGTGGTCTTGCTGGATGTCAATGACCTGCCGGCCGGTTCCTATGTCGTCGACGCCCACGGTGTAGAAGCTTCGTTCGAGCTCCCGGGCCGCGACCTGCCTTCGTTCCAGGCGCAGCTGGTTGCAGCATTGAATGCGCGTGATTACGGTCAGCTTCGCAGCCTGATGGGCGACCCGTTCATGATCGCCTACTGGCTTTCGGAAGGGACCTCCAACTCACCCGACCAGGCCATCGAGCAGCTGCAGCTGAACCTGCTCAACTCCTCCTCGCCCATCGTCGTGGATGAGAGCCGGGATCTCACTGAACTGCTGGGCATGGACCCGGTTACAATTGTGGGTCCTGAAGCCACTGAAGTCACCCCGCTGCTTACCTCCGGTTGGGGACAGGAAGGTAAAGATGAAGCCATCCTCTTCATCGCCAAGGATGCCGGCGGCAGCTGGTACTGGTACGGACTGCTGTTCGCCCGGGATGGTTTTACCGCACAGTAACTGTTCACTGGTAGTAATAGATAATGACAAGACGGCAGCTCTACTGAAGGAGCTGCCGTCTCTCTATTAAAAGAACATATAATGCTTCACATAATGTGGAGACTCTGGCTGGAAATCCTGTCATACGAGTGAAAGGCGCTGCCAAGCCATCCGAATTTCGAGCCGGGTTCGTTTCAGAATAATCGTCAAAACCTGGAACAAAACGAAATTAAGCTGCGTTTACCCACATATTTCCGAAAACCCGTACACCGAAAACATTCACATTTACGCACAAATCGGTTAAAACGACCGCCCTAAGGAGTAAACCATGAAAACTTCAAATTCTAAAACCGTACGCACAATTTTCTGGGTCGGCGGCATCCTCGCCGGGCTCGTGCTTATTTTTGGCATCTATATGAGCCTGATGATGGCTCGCATGGGCGATGTCCCTGCCGACCTCGATTATTCGACCACACAGCCGTCAGAGAATGGATTGTTCGAGGTGTCATATGAGCCGTCGACCGGTGCTGTGCCTGTCAATCAGATGCACCAGTGGACCCTACATATCGAAACAGCGGATGGCGATCCGGTTGAAGATGCGGTTATCACCGTGGACGGTGACATGCCGCAGCACGGGCACGGCCTGCCCACTCGCCCGCAGGTGACCCAGAATCTCGGGAACGGCGACTACCTCGTCGAAGGCCTGAAATTCCAGATGGGCGGCTGGTGGGTCATGGATTTCACCATCGCCGCCGGTGACCAGACAGACGCCGTCCATTTCAACATGCAGCTGGAATGAAGCCGTAATAGCAAAACCTTACAGAAAGCGTTTTCCATGAAACACAACCGCACCTTATATGCAACGTTCCTGCTGGCAGGGCTGGCCCTGGTCCTTGCCGCCTGTTCAAACCTCCTTCCGGCCCGGTGGAGCGACGAGGAGCTCGCTTCCCTGCGCGGCCTGTGGATCGGATCCCTTCCTTCGTTGCCGCCCGATCCATCGAACAAATATGGTGATGATCCAGATGCAGCGGCGTTCGGTCAAAAACTGTTCTTCGATACGCGCTTCAGTTCCAATGGCAAGGTAGCCTGCGCCACCTGTCACCTCCCCGACAAGTTTTTCCAGGATGGCACGCCGCTCGCCCATGGCGTCGGCACTACCGATCGGCGCACAATGCCTCTGGCCGGAACGGCCTATAGTCCCTGGCTTTTCTGGGACGGCCGCAAGGACAGCCAGTGGGCGCAGGCACTGGGACCGATGGAAAGCCCGGTCGAACATGGCGGCAGCCGCACGATGTACGCGCACATCATCGCTGAATACTATGCGGACGAGTACACTGCCCTCTTCGGTCCCCTGCCCGACCTCTCCAGCCTGCCGAGCAATGCAGGGCCCGTGGCAGATGCAGAAACGGCTGCGAACTGGGAAGCCATGTCCCGGGAGGATCGCGAAGCAGTCAATCGTATCTATGCCAACCTCGGAAAAGCGATCGCAGCCTATGAGCGGCTGCTCGTTCCGGGCGAGTCGCGGTTTGACCGGTATGTGGAAGCTGTTCTGCACAATGATTATGATACGGCGAGCACGATCCTGACCTCGGATGAGATCGCGGGCCTGGAGCTCTTCATCGGTGAAGCGAATTGCATCAACTGCCATAACGGTCCGCTCTTTACGAACAATGACTTCCACAACACGGGTGTCCCGGCTGCTGAAGGCCTGCCTGAAGATGTCGGGCGCGCGAAAGGTGCCCAGCAGGTCATGGCAGATGAATTCAACTGCCTCGGCCTGTACAGCGATGCCCAGCCCGACCAGTGCTCTGAGCTCCGTTTCCTCGTTCTGGACGAGCACCAGCAGGAGCGCCAGTTCAAGCCGCCTTCCCTGCGCAGTGTTTCTGAGCGCAGACCTTTTATGCATGCCGGCCAGTTCACCAGCCTCGAGCAGGTGCTCAACCACTACAATACAGCACCTGAGGCGCCCGCGGGCCATAGTGAGCTGGAACCCTTGAATTTGGATGAAGAACAGATCGCCCAGATCATTGCTTTTCTGAAAACGTTGGACAGTCCGGTCCAGGCGGATCCCGAATGGCTGACAGCTCCCGATCTTCCCAGGTGATACCATCCCGGTTGGGCGGTTTTTGGACGAAGCCAACTCAAAAAGTTGGCTTCGTATATTAAATCTCTGCAGTTCAAGCAGTTCTGCAGAAGGGTTTATCTCTACCCGGGAAACAAAAACACCTTCGATTTCGTCCCTGGCGCAGTAGCGATTTCCTTCTTTCCATTTACCAGTAAAAGGAGTTTCAAATGAAGATAACGATCCTATTAACGATGCTGCTGCTCACTACAGTGTCAGCAGGCTGTGCCACACAGGGCGTATCCGGTTCACCGGTGGACACAACACCAAGTGGTGAGGTTCAGGAGCTGGAAGGTCTTGTCGAAGCGCTGCAGGCTGAAGGAGCGGAGGTGGAGCTGGGAGATGCCATCGAACAGCCCTTCCTTTCTGTACCAGGGCAGATCGTTAAAGTGAACGGTGCAGATGTGCAGGTTTTTGAATATGCATCTGCAGAGGACCTTGGACTGGAAGCATCCCAGGTCTCGGAGGATGGCAGCTCGATCGGAACCAGCATAGTCTCCTGGATGGCTCCTCCACACTTCCATAGATCTGGACGTCTGCTTGTTCTCTATGTGGGCGAAGATCAGGCAATTATAGAACTGCTGGAGAGTGTGGTAGGGCCTCAGTTCGCCGGCCGGTAACACGCTGACCAAATTCTGCAAAAGGCAAGGACAAGAAACGGATCCGAGCTGGAAGTGATTTCGGATCCGTTTATACTATGCGGGATCAAGGAATAAACCATGAAAACCGACCTTCGCCCCCTGCTCGACCACGGATTGCAGGAATCCGTGAACCTGATGAACCTGGGCTTTTCCGATTACTTCATCCATATCGAGCTCACCCTGCCGATGTTTCTCAACATGGTCCGTGTGGATGGGATCGACCTCGGCAGCTCGCGTGTAATCGACGTGGACGGCGAAGCAGCCGGGGTCGCGCTCATTGCCCGGCGCGGTTGGACAAGTCGGCTTGCGGCGATGTGTCTCGCACCCACCTCACGGGGACGGGGAGCCGGACGCGCCGCCATGGACCTCCTCCTCACCGAGGCGCTCAACCGTAGTGACCGCAGCATGGTGCTGGAAGTGATCGAGCACAACACACCGGGAGTCCGTCTCTATGAATCCTGCGGCTTTAAGACCCACCGCAGGCTGCTCGGTTATGAGGGAACGTTCCCGCAAAGCGACGCGGCCGCCCCTTTGCAGCCCGTCGATATTCGAGAGGCGGCCCGCTGGGTCACAACCCATGGACTGGAGGATCTTCCCTGGCAGCTCTCGGGTGAGTCACTCGTGCAGTCCGGCCCGCCGAGCACGGCCTGGGGTCTCGACCAGGCATTTATCGTACTCTCGAATCTCAATGCGGAGCAGGTTGCGATCCGCTCGCTGATCGTTCTGCCTGACGCTCGCGGCCAGGGGCAGGCCGTCCGGTTGCTCAGGGCCGTTTTGTCAAACCATCCGAACAAGAAGTGGGTCGTCCCCGCTTTATGCCCGGAAGAAGTTGGCGGGCTTTTCGAAAAAGTTGGATTTCAGCGCGGCGGATTGTCGCAGCTGCAAATGAGGGTGCAGATTCATTAACAGGCATTAGACTTGAAATCAAAAAAAGGAGTAGTCGATGATCGCACGAATCTGGCATGGTATTACACCTGCCTCGAAAGCCGATGAGTATTTGGAGTTCCTGCAGCAGACCGGTGTACGTGATTACCAGGCTACAAAGGGGAATCTGGGCGTACATATTCTGCGCCGGATCGATGGAGATCAGGCACACTTCCTCATCCTAACGTTTTGGGATTCGGTAGAATCCATCAAGAGATTTGCCGGGGAGGACTACGAGAAGGCGCGCTACTATCCCGAGGATGAAGAGTACCTGTTGGAGTTTGAAGAAACAGTTACCCATTACGAAAGGGTCTTTAGCTCATCGAGTAAAGAATAAATCTCCACCCTGGATATTCATTCGGACAATCCAATGTCATCATCTAGCCTGTCAAGATTGTCAGACAGGCCGTTTTGCAATTGCCAAATTTAGCGATGCGGTCTACAATTATCGCTGATCAGATATTTTGAGAGATCCACGAGAAACCGGCAGCGGGTCATTGATGTAGTCACTCGGGTTTACAAGTAGCAAGTTCCCGGTTGTTTTTCAAGAACGTTTTTCCTCTATCCATGACAGCGCCCTGATGCACCATCAGGAAGAACAGGAACCAGGAGGATGTATGAACAGCTTGTGGAGCGATATCAGTAAATTCCTGCTTGAATTTCAGGGAAGAAGACGCGCTACGCCGCGCTACCCCTTTCGGGAAAACGAGATCGTAACCCCGGGCTCTGTCCGGTTTGTTTCCCCGTTTTTAGGTGGGATCTACCTTAATTTGCACCCTACTCACTACGCAGTGCTGATTGGCCCGGATGGCCGGATCATGAATATGCGCGGGGGATACAGTCCACTGCCTCCCGGACGATATGTGATCCATTACGTTGACAAACAGAACAGAGTCACAATGATTCCCCGCACCACCGAGGCAGCCTCCGATGGTCCGCAGGTCAGCCTGGAACTGGCTGTTACCTACCGGGTGATCGACCCGGTCAAGGCTCTGGAAGTCCAGCAGGCTGTCGACGCGCTCATCCTTTTTATTCAATCCGATTTGAAGGAATTCATTCGTTCCCACAAATACGATGACATCGTGGGAGACCTATACGGCCGCAAAGTCGACAATGAACTTGTGGTCCGCTATATCAAGGACCAGCATGCCAGCCGCCATCAGATGTCCAGGCTGTTTTTCATTGCCGATGTGGTGATTGGGGAAAAGATCGGCGACCCCCGGGTATCCGAAATCCGCCAGAAGATCCAAATCAATCAATGGCAGTATGACGCCGACAGCGAAGTACAACGTCAAAACCAGGACCTGGGTGAAAAGGTGGCGGCTCAGGAGGCGGCGATCCGACGGATAAAAGCCGAATCCGATGCGAAACAACAGGAGATCCTGCAGAAGATGGAGCTGCAGAAGATCGAGCTCGATACGGCGCGGGCCGAGCTGCAATTCCGGCAGGAGCGGATGTCGCGGGCAATGGATGCCATCGGTCAGGCCTTTTCCAGCCAGACCTATCCGCGCGATCCGCGCGAGGTGGAGATCATTCGCGATTTGATTGCCGCGCTCGGCGGCTCTGTGGATCGGACCGTCAAAGCGGTTCCCGGTCCGGAAGCCCCCGCGCCGAATGGCTCTTCCGGCACCCCCAATCCTGAGAAGATCGATTCGTTAACGGATACTTTACTCACCTGGCTGGAACACAGACGAGCCTGATAAGGCTGAGAACAACATGACTGCACCATGGATCGAAATCGCAGAGAACCAGCAGCCAGATGTGCCGGCCGGACCGGGCTATTCTGACTATACCTGGCAGGCGCTGTTCGCAAGCCAGGTGACAGTCCTCTCGTATCAGGATTGGTATAAACTAAAGTGGGGATTTAATGCCTCGGCGCTGTTCGACGAAGCTCTGGAAAGACAAAATCTGTTCATCGAATCGCAATACTTCATTCGGACCGACCACGGATTTGAGCCGCCGGAGTATCGCACGCTGGCATTTCGTTTTGTCAATCGACCTGGCGACCCTTTGCTGGTAGTGCTGGTGGGGAAAATAAAGGGACGTACCCGGCAGGAAGCGCTGGAAGGCGCCCTGGCGTTCTACAATGAAATCAGACACATCTTCCCATACGATTACACATTGATCCCTGCACTCTCCAGAAAGGAGTTCCTGCGCCTTTGCGGAAGCGATGTCCTGGAGGATCGAGGCGCATCCTCCTCTGTAGCCCAGGTCAAGCGCATGGAAGTGCCTATTTCCCAGGAGCGCGATTCACCTTTCCTCCAGGGTCTTTGGCAATCGAATCCCCGGGCACACGAACAGATCTGGCGATTGCTGGCCGGCTCCGAGGGCCCTCTCATTTTCAACATGACCTTACGTCCTACGATCCTCTACGAGAAGGAGCGCATACGGCTGTTTCAAAGCGCTGAAGAGACCGCCAGGATCGATAATCCGCTGGTCAACCAGAGTACTCTTGCTGCAATGAAGCAGCGCTATCGGGAATACGTGGAGCGCCGCACATCTCCCTGGGGGAAATTCTTTTACCTGCAGATCCATCTGGCATCGACGCAGGCGCTTGGCGAAAGCCTGTCCCGGATTGTTGGAACATCGCTGGCGCTCAGCAGCAATGGAACGTTCCTTCCGGGATACCAGGTGAATACACCAGAGCCAGATGAAAAACCTCATTGGCAGCATCAAATCTGGAATCTAGATCTCATCTTTACAGGCAGTCATTTGTCCAGCCCTCGTCTTTCCGAAGTGGCAGACCTGGAAGAAGTGTTCGCAGCCGTTCGATTGCCGTATTCCCCTCCCGAAAATGGCCTGCCCGGTGTCACCTTTGGCGCCGCAAGGAACGCATAGACAAGATGAGACCGGCAGACTCGATCATGGTCCGCGTTACCCGGCATCTGCCCATGGGTTTAGGCGTTGAAACCGAAGATGGGCAACCCGGGCTGATCCGTATACGCGAGATGGAACGAGAGTCAATAGAGATATCGAACTGGAAGCAGGACTACCCTATCGGCTGGAGCGGAAAAGCGGTCCCGCTGGCGGAGCGGAAAGGCCAGATCCGTGAATTCAGTCTGCGGCTTGTGGGACGTGATCCCTGGGAGGATTTGCCAAGGATCGTAAAAAGAAGCAGCCTGTTCGAGGGCACTGTCACTGGGATTGTGAACTATGGAGCGTTCGTGGAGATCGCCTCCGGCATTACCGGTCTTCTCCACCGTTCACAGCTTCCCGCCTGGGTGAAGGTATCACCAGTCGATCTATTCTGGCCTGGAGATCGGGTCTATGTCACGGTTCAGGAGGTCAAATACCGGGAGCGAAAGGTCAACCTTGGCTTCCCAGAGTCATCGAGGCAGATCAGGGAGGATGAAACAGATATCCAGCATTTGAGCAATCGTTCGGATTTCAACCAGGGTGTCGATTTCATCCTGAAGCAAGACACCCGGAAAAAGCATTATGTGATCGTGGAGGACAATCTCGACCAGTCCATGGCAGTCTCCAGCTGGCTGAGGCACCTGGGACAGCTGGTGGATGTATTTCCAAACGCCGAGGAGGCGCTTGCCTTCTTCGAAAAAACGGTCCCGGATATCGCCCTTGTGGATGTAGGCCTGCCAGGTATGAATGGTATCGAGCTCGCCCGTCTGATCCTGGACAAATGGCCGGGTGTGCGGGTTATCATCACAACAGACTGGGGAACAGCGGAAAAGGTCATGGGCCGCCTGGAAGATCTGCAGCACCGTCAGTCTGCCGAATTATTGATCAAGCCGCTCCTGCCCGAAGATCTACTCAGTCTCATTCGAAGGGCCGATAAGAAAAATGTCCTGGAAAAGATCGAATCCTCGGATGCTGGGCTTGCCGGCATCCTGTTAGACGCACCCGGTACACTTCGATCCAACAAGGCCAAAGCAAATATTCTCGAGCGTCTGCGCCGCCATCTGGGATTTGAGCTGGCCATCCTGTTTTCCATCAACAAGTCACACCGGCAAGTGACCCTCCTCGACTGCGCCGGGAATGAGCAGCTTCTCAACACAGCCGCCATTCCTCAATTGATCTACAGTCCTGTCCGGGATGTGGCAGAGGATCAGATGACGCTGGCGGTGAATGAAATTCAGCCCAACAACCGGGATCGGTTCCGTTATTTGCTCGAGCTGTATCCCAACCTCACTTCATTCATCGGAGTCCCGGTCCGGTCCAGTCTGCCCGCGGACTTCGCCTTGTTTACCCTGGACCGGCACCACCAGTTGATCAGCCCTGAACAAAAAACCCACGTCGAATCGGCTGCCCTGGCACTGGGGACACATCTTGAACACGAAGCATTCCATGAACGGTCGTTATTAATCCAACGCTCCGCCCTGATCGGACACCTGACGCGCGGGATGGTGCACGAGATCAACAACCTTGTCGGCCCTTTGCATTCACGGTTGGAAAACCTGCAGGCGAAATTAAAGCCGGCAGGCAAAAAACCAGGGACTGTCAAACCGATCGAGCTGAACAACGCTGCGATCGTGGAGGAATTGGT
The DNA here is from genome assembly GCA_036261375.1 of Anaerolineales bacterium. Classification (GTDB taxonomy): domain Bacteria; phylum Chloroflexota; class Anaerolineae; order Anaerolineales; family Villigracilaceae; genus Defluviilinea. The sequence goes on along the minus strand of DATAKV010000422.1, from coordinate 616 downwards.
CGAGATCCAGAACAATGTACGCAAGATCATCAACACCACCCACATGTTCGGCCGGATCGCCGCAAAGGGCAGGAATGAAGTGCTGCGGATCGACGAAATCATCCATGAAACAATCCATTTTATGCGGGATATCAGCGACCAGTCGCGCGTACGGATCACATTCGAGCCACCCGAACAGCTTCTCATTATCCGCAGCCAGGCGGCTGCTTTGGAACAGGTGATCTTGAATGTGCTGTTGAACGCCGTGCAGCAGATTGCAGAGCTGCATGCAGAAACCGGGGGAAGGGTGCACATATGGATCGAACCGCCCTTCGAAATAAATGGAAGGGTGGTTTTTCAGATCCTGTTCCGGGACAATGGCCCGGGCATCCATGTCGGATTGTGGAACCGGATATTCGAGGCCGGCTATACCACTCGCACCGACGGAAGCGGGATCGGCCTGTACATCTCATGGAATCTAATGGAGGAAATGGGCGGGCGTATTTACGTAAAAGAAAGTCATATTCTAAGCGGTACAACATTCTGCCTGGAAATACCGTACCATCTTTAGGAAGGGGTTCGCATGTGCCGGGTATTAGTATTGGATGACGACAAGTTTGGAGCCCAGACGGTCAAG
>DATAKV010000417.1:0-4880 GCA_036261375.1 Anaerolineales bacterium | reverse complement strand
GTGGGTGTGCCACAGCTTATAGGTTTCCGGTCCAAACGATGTAGGACGCGGCCCCACAAGGCTCATATCACCCTTCAACACGTTCAGGATCTGCGGCAGCTCATCCAGGCTGGTCTTGCGCAGGAACTTTCCCAGCGGGGTGATGCGCGGATCGTTTGTAATCTTGAAATCCGGCCACTGAAGCTCGTTGAGATGAGCAAGCTTGGACTTCAACTCTTCGGCGTTCGGCACCATTGTGCGGAACTTATACATGTGGAAGCGCCGTCCGCCCTTGCCGGTGCGGCACTGCTTGAAGATCACCGGCGCACCCGGCGATGTAATCTGGATGATCAGCGCGATCACTGCCAGCACCGGGAGCCAGAGGGGCAGCGTCAGCACGACGATCGTGATATCCATAATGCGCTTGGCAAAATGGTACGTGTCGCCTGTCAGGGTGCGCTTCTGCGGATCGAATTTGCCGATCCACTCTTCTGCGTTTTGAGCAAACTGGAGGATCGTCATACGCTTGTAATCTCCGTGTCAGACATTTGCTTTCGAAGCGCCGGGTCGAACATCTCATCATCAGACAGCCGTTCGCGTGCCTTCTTCAACATATCATCGAATGTGAGCGCTTCCTCCGGGAAGGCTGCAATGCCCCACATCACAGGCAGGCCTGTCTTTTCCTTGACCGCCTGGGTGATGCGCCGGGCCAGCAGAAGGATGCTTGCATGATCCGTCTCGGGACACAGGATCACATATGCCCAGCGCCGGTCGCGCAGGACCAGGTCGGTCTGGCGGATGCGGTCGTCGATGATCTGTCCGATCCGCGCCGCGGTGAAGCGATTCATGATGTCATACTGTATATTCTTTACGCCATTCTCCCTGTGGGTATCCGGCTCCACCTGCATCAACAGCATTGCAAGCGGACGGTGATAGCGGCGGCTGCGTGTGAACTCGATCTTGACGCGCTGGCTGCTTTCGTCCAGCTGCTCGGCCCGGTGCGGAAAGGCGTCGACCGCCAGTTCATCCATCACCGATTCGGCTTGATTGATCTGCAGCGCAAGCTGGTGAGCCAGCCAGATGCCAGCCTCCAGCAGGACGAATTCCAGAACGATCACGGCCAGCTCTTCGTCTGAAGTCGTGGTCAGGCCCCGATCGATAAAGAACAGCAACAGTACATACATCCCGGCCCAGAAGGCCAGCGGTACCTTTGTGGACACACGCGAGATATGAGGAAAGAACAGCGTCAGCGGGACGCCGATCATCGCCACCACATAGAAGTAGGAGGCAAAGTTGATGATGGGCCTGCCAATGTAATCAGCCTGACCTAATACCAGGATCAAAGCCAGGTACAGGGCAGCCCAGAAAAATGAACGTCGTAAGTTAGTCACAGCCATCCAATCCTGCCCCATCCGATGTGGGCTGCAAAGTAGGGCCAAACATACCGATAAAGGAGGAATCGAGTACCAATAAATTTCACGGGTAACACCATACAAACAGTCATTCCTGAAATGAGCTTGACTGTTGAACTGCGTGTTTTGTGGTTTTAATTTTTGTGTTAAGGTATTGTCGGTGAAATACAGCGATGCTTCGATCGTTCTGCCGGTGGGCTCAGCACATACATCCAATCTATCGTGCCGCCACACGGAAAATAGTACGACAGGCCATACCGGGCGTTATGTACATCCTGCCTATGGGCTATCTTCTCCGGTGAAATTATGATGTATCGAAGATATTTGGTGTTAAAGCAATATTAATTCATCCCCTCTATTTAGTTCATGACGGCGAAAATAGGAAAAGGTTACAACCTCTCCGCGGTCGTCGGTGACAGTATACGAATGGGGCGTACCTGTGGAAAACGTACTGCTCTCGCCGCCTAGTCGGTGGGTATTATAGCACGGTTGTTTTTTATCCCGCCCCTCGTGAATTTCCTCCCAAAACATTCTGCCAGTTATTTTATAATAGAGCGTATGGACAACCTCTACAGCCTCAGTCCCGCCCAGATCGTCGTGTACTCGACGCAGTATTGTTCCGATTGCCTGCGCGCCAAAGCCTTCTTCGAAGCGAATAAGATCTCGTATATTCCCGTGTCCCTGGAGGGCAACCAGGACGCGACGGAATTCGTTATGAAGATGAACAATGGCTACCGCAGTGTTCCCACCATTATCTTCCCCGATGGCACGGTGCTGGTCGAGCCCTCTTGGCAGGAGCTCAAAGATAAAGTATTGAAATGATCCGCACAGCCGATATCGTGATCTGCGGCGCAGGGATCAGTGGAGTCGCAGCAGCATACTTTCTCAGCAGGCAGGGCGTGAAAGATATTCTGCTGATCGATGAACGGCCTCCTCTTTCATTTACAAGCGACCGCTCCACCGAGTGCTATCGCAACTGGTGGCCCGATCCTCATATGCTGGCGCTGATGAACCGCTCCATCGATTCAATGGAACAGCTCGCCGGGCAAAGCGGCAACGTCTTCCGCTTGAACCGCCGCGGCTATCTGTATGTCACGGCCGATGAGTCCAAGGTTCAGGAAATGCAGACCGCTTCCCTGCGGATCTCAAGCCTGGGCGCGGGACCGACGCGCGTTCACACCTCCAGCTCCTCATCCTACCATCCCGCACATGCCGAAGGCTTTCACGATTCACCCGCTGGCGCCGACCTGCTGCTCGGTGCCGACCTCATCCACCGCCATTTCCCCTATCTGACCGAACAGGCCGTGGCCGCACTGCACGTCCGACGTGCCGGCTGGCTGAGCGCCCAGCAGTTGGGCATGTATCTGCTCGAAATGGGACGCGGACAGGGAGTCCGTTTCGAGGCGGCGCGCCTGACGAATGTACACGTGAAGAACGAGCGTGTAACCGGCGTCACGCTCCATTCGGGAGAGCAGATCGATTCGCCGGTCTTCGTCAACGCCGCCGGGCCGTATTTAAAGGAAGTGGCAGCCATGCTCAAGGTGGCCCTGCCCGTTCATACGGAGCTTCATTTAAAAGCAGCTATCAAAGACCCGCTGGGCGTGGTAGGACGCAGCGCCCCTCTGCTGATCTGGAACGATGCTCAACACCTGCCCTGGGAGGACGACGAGCGAGAGGCGCTCCGTGAGGATGAGTCCACAGACTGGCTGACCCGGTCGTTTCCAGCCGGCGTGCATACACGTCCCGAAGGTGCCGGTGACAGCCAGACGATCCTGATGCTCTGGGAATATCAGACCAAGAAGATGGATCCCGCCTGGCCGCCGCACATGGATGAGCAGTATCCCGAGATCGCCCTGCGCGGTCTGGCTGCGATGCTGCCGCGGATGAAGGAGTACTTCGTCCGCATGCCGCGCCCGCAGCTCGACGGAGGTTATTACACCAGGACCCGCGAAAACCGTCCATTAGTCGGACCGATGTGTGTTGGCGGCGCCTTCGTCAGCGGCGCAGTTTCCGGCTACGGCATCATGTCTGCCTGCGGCATCGGCGAGCTGCTCGCCGCCCACGTCACCGGCCAGGAGCTTCCTTCCTATGCTCCTGCCTTCAATCTCTCACGTTATGACGATCCGGCGTATCAGAAACAACTGGAGACCTGGGGCGAGAGTGGGCAATTGTAACCGTTCCACATAAAGAATCATCTTTGCTCATTTTTCCATCGCAGGATACAATCACCGGGAGGAGAAGAGATGAAAAAGTTGTATATCGTGATCCTGTCAGCGTACGTCGTGAGCTCCTGCAATGGCTGGCCCTTCCAACTCTCGCCCTATAACCCTCCGACGCCATTCCTGCCTCCCACGCAAACGCCATTGATCGTTTCTCCGACGCCGGCTGTGATCGGCGTGGCCAGCTCCACGCCGCAGGTATCCACCCCCATCATCGCCTCAGCCACGCCCTTCCCCATCTTCACCCCTTCAAGCACGCCATTCTTCCCCCCCACCGATACACCGACCTCCACAGCCACGGTTCTCGTGCCAGTTGCCGCGGTCAGCGTGGAAGTGCTGGGCTGCAATACCAGCATCGACATCACGCACGGCATGGGTGAAGTGACCAACGCCTTCGTCACCCTGAAGAACACCGGCAACGTGGACCTGACCAACCTCCGGGCGACCCTGATCGCCCTGGATGAAGGCCGCGAGCATCCTGACAAAACGGTGGAGATCGCCTATATCCCTGCAGCATACCAGGTGACTCTTAAGCTCACCGTCGACAGCACCTACCAGGAAGAAACGCCGATCCAGATCGAAGTCACAGCCGATGGCGGCCTGTTCCAGCGCGTCGGCGAAGCCTCTTGCCGGGATATCGGCCTGGTGGCCCCCAGCCCCAGCTCGCTGATCACGCCCGTGCCGATCAATCCATAATCCACTCGTGACGGGTATAATCAGCCGATATGGCAACTCAATCCTTTAATAACGGCCGACAGAGGCGCATCGCCATCCTGATCGATGGGGATAATGCCCAGTCGTCTCTGCTGCCTCAAATGCTCGTCGAGGCCGGGCGACACGGCCAGGTCACCGTCCGGCGCATCTACGGCGACTGGACCACCAACAGTATGAATTCCTGGAAGGATACACTTAACTATCACGCCTTCCAGCCCATCCAGCAGTTCCGCTACACCATCGGTAAAAATGCCACCGACAGCGCCATGATCATCGACGCCATGGACATCCTGCATACGGGCGTAGTGGACGGCTTCTGCCTGGTCTCCTCCGACAGCGATTACACCCGCCTGGCCACACGCATCCGCGAGATGGGCGTTTTCGTGATGGGCATCGGCGAGAAGAAGACACCCAAGGCCTTTGTCAATGCCTGCGATCTGTTTGTCTATACCGAGAACCTGGTCGCGGAGACGAAGGCCGCCCAGCAGCGCCGTTCTCCCAACCGGACAAAGAAGGCCAGGGCCGAAGAGGAAAAAGAGGAACCGGATCCGATGCC
>DATAKV010000414.1:0-1591 GCA_036261375.1 Anaerolineales bacterium | reverse complement strand
CCTGGCGGCACTGATCACGGCGGCCGTATTGACGCCAAAGATAGGAAGGAGTTTGGTTCCTTCCATCCTTGCCCTGATCACGTTTGGGTGGATGGGATACGCCCGCATCGTGCGCGGCGATATCCTCTCCACCAAGGAACGCGATTATGTGATGGCGGCCCGCGTCATCGGTGTGAAGGACAGCCGCATTCTCTTCCGCCACATCCTGCCCAATGCCATCTTTCCCACGCTTGTGCTGGCCTCTCTGGCGATTGGCGACGTGGTTCTGTCCTTTGCTGCCTTGTCTTTCCTGGGAATTGGCACCGAGGTTGGCTTTGCCGATTGGGGACAGGTGCTTTCTTTCGCCCGAAACTGGATCATCAGTCTCGACCAGTACTGGTACATCGTCTTCTGGCCGGGCATCACACTCGTGCTCTTCGTGATGGGCTGGAACCTGCTGGGTGACGCCCTGCGTGATGTGCTCGACCCCCGCATGCGAGGCAAGACTTAATTGTACGGGCGATTCTTCTTTAGAATCAGTTTCATTGCTTTGATAATAGCCCTGCTCATGGCAGGGCTATTTTTCGACGCCGGGACGGCCTCGCCACGCCTGCAGGATGCCACACCGGTCAGCACGCTCGATCCATTTGAGCGCCTGGCCAAGCCGACGGTGCCGGCGAACCCCTCCCAGGCAGATCGCGGTGCGCAGGACTACTGGCTGCACTGCCTTCCCTGTCACGGCGACCGCGCCCAGGGTTTGACACGCGAGTTTCGCGAGACCTATCCCCCGGATGAAGTGAACTGCTGGCAATCGGGCTGTCATGGGAAGAGCCCCTACGAGTACGGCTTTACCCTGCCCAGGGAGATCCCTGCCCTGATCGGCGAAAACACATTGCAGAAGTTCCCCAACGCAGCGGCGCTGCAGACCTATATCCAGGTCGCCATGCCGTTCTGGAAACCGGGCAGTCTGCCTGAGGAGGACAACTGGCGCATCACGGCTTTCCTGCTGCGTGAGAATGGATTGTGGGACGATAGCATGGATCTGGGTCCATCCAATGCGGCGGAGGTCATCGTCTCCAACACTGCGCTGACCCCTGTTGTAACGCCTCAACAGTCCGGGATCCAGGCGGGGAGCGGTCGCAGTACGGGCTTGCTGATCCTGGGCGGCTCCCTGATGGCACTGGTCCTGCTGATATTTGTCCTCAAAAAATCTCAAAATACGACTACAATCTAGAGGGAGGCTGCATGAAAAAAAATCTCGTCGAAGCCCTCGCTCTTTTTTTAATTCTAGCCTTTTCCCTTCCTGCTTGTGCTCCACAGGTGACCAGCGTGCCGCCGGTTCTCATCGATGAGACCGCGACGCCGGCCACGCCTGCTCTCACGCCCACGCCTGTTGTGCGGAGCCTGACGATTTGTCTCGGCGAAGAACCGAATACCCTTTATCCGTTTGGCAGTTTGAACGCCTCGGCGCGCAGTGTGCTCTCGGCGATTTACGACGGTCCAATGGATGTCACTGATTATGCGTATGAGCCGATCATCCTTGAGAAGGTTCCGGCGCTGGAGGATGGCGATGCGCAGATCAGTCCGGTCACGGTCACTGCAGGGAGTGAAG
>DATAKV010000408.1:0-2617 GCA_036261375.1 Anaerolineales bacterium | reverse complement strand
GCAGGTTCTTTTGACCCCCTCCCAACCTCCCCCATTTTCCGACGAACTTCAGTCGGAAAATGAGGGAGGGGTCTTAGCGTTATAATCTTCAAATTCATTTCCCACACAGGAGTCAACATGCTCAGAGTCGGATATATCGGTCTCGGGTTGATGGGCAAGTCGATCGCGCGCAATATTCTCAAGGCGGGGTTTCCACTCGTGGTTCACAACCGCTCGCGCCCGGCAGTGGACGAGCTGGTCGCCGAAGGTGCCGTAGCGGCGCATTCTCCCAAAGAAGTCGCCGCCCAGGTGGATGTTGTCATCACCAACCTGCCGGATACACCGGATGTGGAACAGGTTGTGCTGGAAGAAAACGGCATCCTGGAAGGCGGGCACGAGGGGCTAATCTACGTGGACAACTCCACCATCAAGCCGGCCGCGGCGCGCAGGATCGCGGAAGTGCTTGCAGAGAAAAATGTGTACGCATTGGATGCCCCCGTCTCCGGTGGCGATATAGGCGCCCGCAATGGGACATTGACAGTCATGGTCGGCGGAGAGGCGTCCGCGCTGGAGAAAGTCATGCCGGTCTTCCAGGCGATGGGCAAAACGGTCACGCACGTCGGCGACGCCGGAGCGGGACAGGTGGCCAAGGCCGCCAACCAGATCATGGTCGCAGCGCAGATGGTGGCAATGGGCGAGCTGCTGGTCTTCTCGAAAAAGGCCGGTGTGGACCCAAGGAAGGTAGTCGAGGCGATCAAGGGCGGCGCGGCCCAGTGCTGGACCCTGGACGTCAAGCCGCCGCGGCTGTTCGACGGCAACCGTTCTCCCGGCTTCAAAGCGTACATGCAGCTGAAGGATCTCAACATCGTCCTGGATACCGCCCGCGAATACGATATCACTGTTTCAGGGACGGAGGAAAATACAAAGCTCTTCCGGGAGATGATCGAGGCCGGTATGGGCGAGCTTGATAACTCGGCGGTGGTGGGGGTGATCGAGGGAAAAGCGGGAGTGGAAATCGTTTAAGGTTGGAGGGTATTGTCTTAAACCTTTAAACGTTCCAACCCTAAACATGAAACCTTACTGGCCCTACATCCGCGATTACACGCTGATTCTTATCAGTTCCATCATCCAGGCGTTCAGCCTGCGCGTCTTCTTCGTCCCGGCCGAGCTGGCCTCCGGCGGCGTCAGCGGGATCTCGCAGCTGATCAACTATTTCACCGGCTGGCCGATCGGCCTGATGGTGTTCATCGGCAACCTGCCGCTTTTCGCCCTGGGCTGGCGCTTCCTGGGTGGGCGCCAGTTCGCCATGCGGACCGCTTTTGCGGTTGTCACGTATTCCCTGTTTACAGAACTGATCCTGGAAACGCCTCTCTTCGATGCCAACGGCGCGGCGACGCGGCTGGTCAACGACCTGCGCGGCGATATCTTCCTCAATTCCCTGTACGGCGCGATCGTCAGCGGCATCGGCTATGGACTGGTCTATCGCGCCCGTGGCACAAGCGGAGGGTCCGACATTCTGGCCCGCATCCTCAACCACTACCGCGGTACGCCGATGACCCAGAGCTATTTACTCGTGGATACGGCCGTCATCCTCGGAGCGGGGTTTGTCTTTGGCTGGAAGCAGGCGCTGTATGCCATGATCGCTCTCTATGTGAGCGGCATCGTAGCCGAGACCACCCTCGAAGGGGGCGGGACGGTCCGCACGGCGATGATCGTAACCAGCCACCCCGACCGCATCTCCGACCGCGTCCTACAGGAGCTCGAGCGTGGAGTTACCGTTCTCGAAGGGACGGGCGCCTACACCGGCACACACCGTCCGGTGCTGTATTGTGTTATTTCACGAGCGGAAGTGGCGACGTTAAAAGCTCTCGTCCATGAGAGCGATCCGCATGCCTTCATGGTCATTGGCATTGCCCACGAGGCTTTAGGAGAGGGATTCAGGCCGCTGAAAATGTAGAGGAAATCATGTAGACGACTGATAATACGATTGATTGTTGTTGCCGCCATCAACGCCAGGCTGGGATTCAACAATTCTATGGGTGAGGTGCGGACAGCATCGCAGTATAATTAGAGAGTGAGCCTGAACAGATGTTGTGCGAAGAAAGCTGAGTAGTGCTATGCAAATATCCTTTTCTCTTCCTGAAACCCAGTTCGTAACCGACTCCCCGGAAGAGGCGACCCGAAAGATCCGTATGTTTGCCGCGCTAGGACTTTATCAGGCAGGTGAGGTGTCAGTTGGCGCGGCAAGCGAGCTGGCGGGACTGGATCGGTACGAATTTCTGGAGTTCTGCAAACGGGAAGGTGTTATCCTGCGGACACAAACCCCGGCGGAATTGGAAGAGGATATAAGGAATTTCGGTGCAGGGAAATAAGCTATGCTCGTCGTTGCTGATAGCTCCGCTCTCATTGCATTAGCAGTTTGCGATGGGTTGGGTGTGATCTTAAAGATTTATGATGATCTTAAGATACCCGAAGCGGTCTACAGGGAAACTGTCACGCCAGAGAAGCCCCACTCGGACGCGCTTGGGGCATTTCTAATCGAGCGCGTTGTGAAGGTTGATGTGAGTCGCTGGGTGGTAACGGCTGGTGGTCTGGGGCGTGGCGAGATTGAGGCGATGGCACTCTACAAACAACTCTC
>DATAKV010000395.1:0-8331 GCA_036261375.1 Anaerolineales bacterium | reverse complement strand
TTTGACGCTCTGGCCTTCGCGCACGAGCAGCTCGCCGACCACGCCGCTGGCGTTGAAGGCGATCTCGGCGTAGCGGACGGGTTCCAGGCGGCCTTCGGCGATGATCGTGCTGTCGGCCAGCACCGTTGGGATCGCCTCCGGCGTCGACGCAGCCGCAGCCCCAGCCCCGGAACACGCTGTGGCCAACAGGCTTAGCCCTATGAGTACAAAGAGAGATCGAAATTTCATGATGTTTGCCTCCGTTATTCTGGTTCGATGATACGAAATAATATGGAAAAGTTCCCTCGTCTGTAGGAGAGTCTTATCCTAGCCAACAAGACAGGTATTCCCATCTTCAGAGGTCTACGCAATTTGGCGGAATAAGTTGTATGCAGGCTCCTGAGAGATGGCAGTCTTCGTTTTCTTAAAAGCGGAAGCTGCGAGGGTGCTGACCCCTGCACTCGCTAATGGAAACCCCGACAAGCGGGATAAGGTATGGGATTGGGATCCGGCGACGGTATCAGAACTCAATCTCCTGCTTTGAGGCCGCATCGTAGAACAAATATTCGGGTTGTACACAGCAAATCACTGGATATCCAACCCGCATCGCAAAAGGAGGCTCCAATGGACTTTGGCTCGATCAACTGGCTGGCTGTTATTGTCTGTGTGGTGGTGAGTATGATCAGCGGCTCCCTCTGGTACAACCCCAAAACCCTGTTCCCGGCCTGGTGGCACGTGGTCGGCGGGGGAAAGGAGACGCCGGGCATGCAGAATATGGGAATGACCTGGGGATTGACCCTGCTTTCCTCATTCGTCCAGGCGGTGGCTATGTCTTTCATGGTGGACAACATGGGCGCCGCGGATGCCACTTCCGGAGCTCTGGTTGGCTTCATGCTCTGGCTTGGATTCATTGCCCCAACGTATCTGGTCAACAAATTATTTGCCGGGCATGGTTTGAAGATCTGGGCGATCGAGGCTGGCAACCACCTGGTTAATTTTCTGCTCTTTGGCGCGATCCTGGCCGCCTGGCAATAGAGGGGAGATATCATGGTTTACGATGATTCACAGGCCTGGAAGGATGTCGCCGAGCATTTTCCCAGCATGCGGATCTATTATCTGTACCTGCTGAAAAAAGGCCCCACCTGGAGCCCCGATCCCACGCCGGAGATCGAAGCCTTGCAGGATGCACATCTGGCGAACATGAGACGTCTGGGTGAGATGGGCAAGCTGGTCATCAACGGCCCGCTGCTCGACTCATTTGCGACAAGCGGCGAGATCCGCGGTATCGGAGTTTTGAAAACCGATTCATTCGCCCAAGCGCATGAGCTGATCAGCAGCGACCCGATGGTCAAAGTGGGTCGTTTGATCTTCGAGCTGCATGCCTGGATGGTGCAAAAAAACATCCTGCCATGAAACTTTAATATGAAAGTCCTTGACGGTGGGAAGACGGGGTGTACAATAGAACATGCGTTCTAAATTCAGAAGGAGGACGTATGGATCCCAACCGTCGGTTTTCTCAAACACTGGAATCGCTTACCTCTCTCAAACAGGAGCCGGCGATCACCGAACCGGTTCCAGCCCAGCCGGAGCCTGCCGCGCCCACCCTGGATAATGTCCTGTCCCGGATCGGGTCGCTGCCGCGTGAGGCGCTGTTCCTGGGAATCGCATCCGATGGCCTGCCCGTGCTGTTGAACCTGCACGATCCTTTGCCGGGCCCCATGCTCGTCATTGGGGAAGCGGGAGCAGGCAAAACTGCCTTCCTGAAGTCCATCGCCCATGCAGTGGCCCGGACCCATAAGGAAAGCGAAGTCCAGTATGGCGTATTGACGAACAAGGTCCAGGAATGGCAGGAGCTGGAGAATACATCCCACCGGGTGGGAATATTCGATATAAAACATCAAAGCGCGCAGGATTTCATTCTTTCACTTGCCTCGTGGGCTCATTCCAATCGGAACCCGAGCCAATCGATCCTGGCTTTGGTGGACGACCTTGAATCGGTCGCCCGCCTTGATGTGGAGACCCTCCAGAATTTCAGATGGCTCCTGCTGCGCGGACCGGCGCGGCGGGTATGGCCGATCATCACCCTCAACGCCGACCGCTACGGACAGGTCCTGGCCTGGATCGAGATCTTCCGCACCCGGGTCTTTGGCCTTATCACGAACAGGCGGGCGGCCGAAGCGCTCGGCGGCGACAAAGCATCTGCCGTGGATCAGCTCGAGGCAAAGGTCCAGTTCACCCTGCGTGAGAATGGCGGCTGGCTCCGATTCTGGCTTCCGAGTTTCTAGGCAACTGAACCCTTCTTGTGCTAAAATAAATTCGTCGTTGCATGGTGAATGTGGTCCGACAATCAGAGGGAATTTTCTTCAGTCCCGCAGGTTGTTGACGGGGCGCTTCTTGGCACCTGGGTGTCTGTGATCGCTGTAGACATGCACATTGGATCCGTTTTGCCGTGGGAGATGCTTCACTCTCATGGCCCACACTCAGGAGAAGAGAATTGCTATGGAAGCGAAACTTTATGTAGGCAATCTGCCTTACACCACCGTGGATGCCGATCTTCAGGCATTATTCTCGCAGGCTGGCACAGTGAAATCTGCCCAGGTGATCAAGGATCGCCAGAGTGGACGCTCGAAGGGATTTGGTTTCGTCGAGATGTCCTCGGAGGAGGAAGCCCAGAGTGCCATCACCATGTTCCACGGCAAGGACTACAGTGGCCGACCGTTAACCGTCAACATTGCCCGCCCACGCGATGATCGCCCGGGTGGCGGCGGCGGTGGTTTCCGCAACGGCGGTGGACGCAGACCTGGCGGAGGCGACCGCAATCGCAATGACCGCGGCGGGCGCGACTACTAGCCCCTGACCGAACGCAACTGTTTTGAGCCAAATGGGCGGTGCCAACCATTTGGCTCAATTTATTTTCAAGGTTAAAACATCTCTCTCGCATGGACAATCATTATCACATCCGCGAATACCGCGGCGAGGATTTCGACGCGGTGACCATCCTCTGGCGCATTGCGCGCGAAAAATTGCTCCCAGAAGGGCAGACGGATACCGGTCATCATTTCTTTGAAGACCAGGACTATTTCCGCCATCAGGTGTTGAAGAAAAATAAGATCTGGGTAGTCGAGCTGGATCGACGCCCGGTTGCGTTCATGGCGATGGAGAATGAATTCATCGACCAGCTCTACGTTCATCCCGACCACCAGCGAAAGGGTATTGGCGAAGCCCTCCTGGCTTTTGCGAGGGATCGTTCCCCTGAACACGTCTGGCTGTACACCCTGCAGTCCAACACGAATGCGCGGGCATTCTACGAAAAGTATGGATTTATCGCCGAAAAGTTCGGCTACAGCCCACCCCCTGAAAACGAACCGGACGTGGAATACCACTGGCGAAATTCGTCAACCGTACATCCACAATCATAAATCGGTATGCGTCCTACCTATCTGGAAGTTAGCCTCCCCCAATTAAGAAAAAATCTGGAAGCGATCCAGGCCTATGTAGCGCCTGCAAGAGTCATGCCGATGATCAAGGCGAATGCCTATGGCCACGGCATGGACGGTATTGCGCCCTACCTCGAGCCGTATGTCGACTCCTTTGGTGTTGCCCTCGTCGAGGAAGGGATCCGTTTGCGCGAGCTGGGTATCACCAAACCCATTCTTGTTGCAGGCGGAACTCTGCCAGAGCAGATCCCATCTTTCCTGGAATATGACCTGATGTTGACAGCTTCTTCACCGGAACTGCTCGACTATGCCGAAGCCGCAGCCGAATCGACAAAAAAGACATTGACAGTTCATCTCAAGATCGACACAGGCATGGAACGGGTTGGCGTGCATTATTATGAAGCCCAGGCTTTTCTCGAGCAGTCACTGGCGTGTAAGCATGTATTAATCCAGGGCATTTATACTCATTTTGCAAACTCCGAAGATCCGGCGCTGACCCATGCCCGCCAGCAGCTGGACAGGTTCCAGGAAGTCCTGCAGTTCTACGAAAAGCGCAGCCTGCCTACTCCAATGCGGCATATGGCAAATTCGGGTGCTATCCTGCAGTTTCCGGAAAGCCATATGGACCTGGTCCGTCCGGGTGTGCTGTTGTATGGTGTTTACCCGGTTGGCGTGGATCACACGGTGGACGTAGCCCCGGCTCTCACCTGGAAATCGCATGTGGTCTATTCGAAGATCACGCGGCCGGGGCACCCTGTCAGTTACGGGTCGCTCTGGCAGCCGAATACTGAGACCCGGATCGTGACCATTCCCTGTGGGTATGCCGATGGCTATTTCAGGCGGATGACAAACCGGGCGCAGGTATTGATCAACGGAAAAAAGTACCCGCAGGTGGGCCGCATTTGCATGGACCAGTTCATGGTCGATGCCGGGCAGGATGAGATCCGCATGGGTGATGAGGTAATTCTGCTGGGCGAAGGCATTCAGGCCTACGATCTGGCCGATTGGATGGGTACGAACGAATACGAGGTCCTTACCAATATCAGCGCCCGCGTGCCGAGAGTCTATAAAGTTGAGTGATGGTAGAATGGGGAGATTTTGTTTACGAGGTGAGTCTTGAAAAAACTGGTTGAGAAGTATTGGGCGATCCTGGTGATTGCCGCAATCATTGTGTTTTTAGATCAATGGACAAAGGGGCTGGTTCGCGCCAATCTTCCGTTTGGGGCCACCTGGCTGCCTGAGTCCATGCAGTGGCTGAGTCCCTATGCGCGCATCGTCCACTGGTATAACACCGGCGCAGCCTTTGGCATGTTCAAGGATGCGAGCATGATCCTGACGGTTCTTGCTTTTATTGTGATCGGTGCGATCCTGTTCTATTACCCGCAGGTGGAAAGCGACGACTGGTCCCTGCGGCTAGCGTTGAGCATGCAGCTGGGCGGCGCGCTTGGCAACCTGATCGACCGCTTAACGATCGGACACGTCACGGATTTTATCTCTGTGGGACGGTTCCCAGTCTTCAACGTAGCGGACGCGAGCATTACGATCGGTGCCGTGGTATTGTTCCTGGGTGTCTGGATCCGGGAACGCGCCGAGAAGCAGCAGGCAGCCAACACGGTCGAGATGCCTCGTGAAACCACAAGTGAGTGACCGTATTTTGAACTTTCGCTTCGATAAGGAAACTCCTGGGCGGCTTGACAAGTTTCTAGTTGAGCAGCTGCAGGAGTTTTCGCGCTCGCGTATCCAGGGCTTGATCGCAGATGGCTTCGTGGATGTGGACGGACGGATCGCGAAGAAAGCGGGCCAGGCCCTCGAGAGCGGGTCGACCGTGACGGTCCGCGTGCCGCCGCCTGTGCCAACCGATCTGGTGGCCGAAAACATTCCACTCGACATCCTGTTCGAGAACGACGACCTGCTTGCCATCAACAAACCGGCCGGTATGGTTGTCCATCCGGCCGCGGGTCATGCCAGCGGGACCCTGGTCAATGCCGTGCTGGGTTATGACCCTGAGATCGAAGGGATTGGCGGGGAGGAGCGGCCGGGCGTTGTCCACCGCCTGGACAAGGAAACCTCAGGCATCATCCTGCTGGCAAAGAATGAACGCGCCCATCGCTGGCTACAGGACCAATTCCGCCTGCGGACGGTGCAGAAGACCTACCTGGCCCTGGTGGATGGTAAACCGCCGACTCCTTCCGGCCGCGTCGAGGCGTACATCGGCCGCGACCCCAGCCACCGCAAACAGATGGCCATCGTCCCGGAGAGCCGTGGCCGCGAAGCCATTTCAGAATATAAAACGGTAGATAGCTTCAAGTCCCATACTCTCCTGGAGTTCCACCCGCTGACGGGCCGCACTCACCAGATCCGTTTACACTGTGCGTTTTTAGGCTGCCCCATCGTTGGGGATGAAATCTATGGCAGAAAAAAGAAATCCATTGCCATCGACCGCCATTTCCTGCACGCCTACCGGCTGCAGATCGTCCTGCCCGGGTCGAAGGAACTAAAATCACTGGAAGCACCGCTGCCTGCGGAGCTTGTCCGCGTCCTGGATAAACTGCGCAATGAGTCATGAACAAACCTCTGATCCTGGTCAGGCATTCTCTTCCGGAGATACAAAAGGACCGGCCTGCCCGCGAATGGAAGCTGTCAGCGGATGGGCGGCTGCGCGCCCAGCTTCTTTCAGAACGGATAAGTTCATATCCGGTTGACATCCTATTTTCCAGCGTTGAACCCAAAGCCCTGGAGACGGCGCAGATCATCGCCTCAGCCTGTGATGTTGAGCTGCACGTTGTTGAAGGCTTACAGGAGCATGACCGGAGTAATGTTCCCTTTCTGTCCCGCCCGGAGTTCGAGATGGCCATTCAGGAATTTTTCAGACAACCGGATACGCTTGTGTTCGGGCGTGAGACGGCGAACCAGGCTCATGAGCGCTTTTCAGTTGTCATAACTTCTTTAGTTGAAAGATATAAAAATCAGGTAATTGCGATCGTTACACATGGTACCGTTATCACCTTATTTGTGTCGCGATTAACGGGAACCTCTTCATACTTTCTTTGGGACAAACTTGGCATGCCGTCCTTTGTTGTCATCGATATCGATGCAACGCGCCTCATTACTGTGGATAACATTTCGTAGTGCATTCCAGCCCTCAGGAGGCTGTAGAAGGAGTCGCACATGGAGTACATCGATCTTCGTTCGGATACCGTTACCAAGCCCACACCCGAGATGCGCGAAGCCATGGCCGAAGCGGAAGTGGGGGATGATGTCTACCGCGATGACCCCACACTCAACCGACTGGAGGACCTGGCTGCGGAGATGATGGGCAAGGAAGCGTCGATCTTTGTCCCGTCGGGGACGATGGGGAACCTGCTGGCCCTGCTCGTACACTGCCAGCGCGGGGATGAAGTGATCGTGGGCAACCGATCCCATATCTATTTGAATGAAGCCGGTGGTATGTCGGCACTGGGAGGAATCCAGCCCTGCCCTGTTCCCAACCAACCGGATGGCACCCTGTCCCTCGAGGATATACTTGCTTCCATCCGCACCGAGGATGTGCATCACCCTGTTACACGCCTGGTCTGCCTGGAGAATACACAGAATATTTGCGGCGGGGTTCCTTTGACACCGGATGATACGCGCCAGGTGGGTGAGCTTGCCCATCAAAACGGTTTGGCTCTGCACATCGACGGCGCTCGGATATTTAACGCCGCGGCAGCTCTAAATACACCTGTCCGCGAGCTGGTGGAGCCGGCCGATTCTGTCATGTTCTGTTTGAGCAAGGGGCTGGCTGCCCCGGTAGGCTCGATCCTGGCGGGCTCTCAAAAATTCATTGCGCGGGTACGTCATCTGCGAAAAATGGTGGGCGGCGGCATGAGGCAGGTGGGCATCCTGGCTGCGGCCGGGATCATATCCCTGGAAGTCATGACCAGGCGGCTGTCGGAGGATCATGCCCGGGCCAGGAAGCTGGCGGATGGACTGCGAGCCATCCATGGCCTGAATGTGGATCCAGGCTCGCCGTACACCAACATGATCTACCTTAATCTGGCAGAGGAAGTATCTCGAACTGCCCAGCAGATCACCGGAAGGATGAAAGACCTGGGAGTGCTGGTCGATCCCGAGAACGCCCGCCGATTTCGCCTTGTCACCCACTACCAGATCGATGATGGCGCAGTGGAAAAGACGATATCTGCATTTCAAGATGCATTAAACTAAAAGAGAGCAGGCCGCCGGCCTGCTCTCTTTATTCCATAATCTCCCATTGGTCTGGATGGGGTTCTACCTGGTTCCGGCCGCGCTCCTTTGCGATATAGAGCCGCCGGTCCGCCAGGTCGACAAGGCGGTAGATCTCATCGGCTTCGTTCGGATAAATAGCGATCCCCTGGCTGACCGTCGGCACCGGTATGGTTTTCTGATCGCGATCCTCTACCTGCAGGGTTGCCATGGTCTGCCCGATCCGCTCGGCAACTCGCAACGCTTCCGTGGGGCCGGCTCCTGGCAGAGAGATAATGAATTCTTCGCCGCCCCATCTGCCGACTGCATCGGTCTGTTTGACATGATGGCGGATGGCTGTACACAGGATCTTCAGGATGCGGTCTCCGACGAGGTGGCCGTACCTGTCATTGTATTGCTTGAAAAAGTCGATGTCGAGCATGATCAAACTGAGCGGAGATCGGCTGGCTGCCGCCTGTTCAGCCTGTTCAGCAAGTACTTTCAGAAAATAGCCATGGTTGAAGACCCCGGTCAGGCTGTCGAGGCGGGTTTGTTCCTGCACCTGGGCGTGGCGGAGGCTGTTGTCGAGGGCCAGCGAGACATGTTGGGCCAAGTTGGAAAGCAGCTCGAGATCGGCACTATCGAAGGAATTGGGACGGTAGGAGCTCAGCGCGATGATCCCGGTGATATGAGATGCCTTGAGAGGCACACC
>DATAKV010000392.1:0-7825 GCA_036261375.1 Anaerolineales bacterium | reverse complement strand
GGTCATCCGGCAACATGTGAAAAAGCAAGGTTCTGATTAAGAGTATAAAAAGCTCCATGGGCAGCAACTTAACTTGTTCTAGCCAACCGATACCCCGTCCGCTTGCGGCGGGGTAGTTTATTTAAACCCCGAAAAAATTCCGTTCCAATCTCTGTAACTTCATGAACGGACATTGCGTCCTGTCTAACGGAATTTAAGGTTCCAGGCGAGCATCGAGCAAGGTTGCAGACAATATTTGTTTTCACAGGGACGAACGCCGGTTCCCGGGGAGAAATCTATGTTTTTCAAAGCCCGAATGGTTTCACTGGTTTTTATGCTGATTGCCATGGCAAGCGGGATGGTCAGCGTGGTGCCTGCCCAGGCAGCGATAAAGTCCACCCCGACCGGTTCCGGTACACCGGTCCTGACAGCTACAGTTCCTCCAAAGTACACGGAAACCGCTACATCCACTTTCACAGCAACGTCTTCGCCCACTTCAACCACGACTGTTACCAGCACAAGTGAATATCAGCCGACGATTCGTTATGTCAAATGGGATGCGACCGGTGCGAACGATGGGACCTCCTGGACAAATGGTTTTACCGATCTGCAGCTTGCACTCGCAGCCGCTTCTAGCGGTGATGAGATCTGGGTGGCGACTGGTGTCTACAAGCCAACCTCCGGCACTGACCGAAGCGTTTCATTTGTGCTCAAGAATGGAGTTGCGGTTTACGGCGGTTTTGCCGGTACGGAAATCCTGCGTGACCAGCGGGATCTTGCCCTGAACCCGACCATTTTGAGCGGTGACATCGGCGTTGTGAATGATAACAGCGACAACTCGTATCATGTCGTGGTGAGCAGCAATACAGACAACACGACCGTGCTGGATAATTTCCTGATTACAGGCGGGAATGCAAATGCGTATCCTCATGATAAGGGCGGCGGGATCTATAACGATCGGGGAAGCCCGACAATCATGGCTGTCAGCATCGAGAGAAATTACGCCACGTTCGGCGGGGGGATGTATAACGGCGATACACAAAATGGAATGACTAGCCTGGGGAGCCATCCGACCCTGGTCAATGTTAATTTCATTTCCAATTCCGCCGTGGAAGGTGGTGGGATGGAGAATCAATTTTCCAGCAGCCCATCCATCACAAATGCGTGGTTCTATGCCAACACAGCAATTCGCTCTGGCGGCGGCATGCTCAATATGTACAATAGCAACCCTGCCCTAACTCAGGTGGACTTCGTTAAGAATGATGCAGCGGCTGGCGGCGGAATGGCGAACGAACAAAGCAGCCCGAGCCTGACCGATGTGACCTTCCGCGAAAATTTGGCCAGCGCTCACGGGGGTGGAATGTCGAACGTCAACGGTAGTAATCCTATATTGAGGAACGTGACCTTCAGCGATAACACTGCTGTTGACGCACAGGATACCTATGGGGGCGGGATGTCCAATTATCTAAGCAGTCCCGCTTTGACCAATGTGACGTTCCATAACAATTCGGCTACGTACGGCGGTGGGATACTCAACAGAGACGCCAACAGCAATCCGACTCTTATCCACGTGACCCTGAGCGGGAATAGGGCATTCGTCACAGGCGGGGGCATTGCTAACTCTGGCAACGTCGTGATTCGCAACAGCATTCTGTGGGGGAACGAGGGTGGAGAAGTATTCAATGTCGATGGTACGGCGGATGTGACATACAGCATTGTCCAGGGCGGTTATCCCGGTGCAGGCAACCTGAACGCCGATCCGCTTCTCGGTCCGCTTCAGTCTAACGGGCGTGGTTTAACCGAGACCATGGAACTGCTGCCCGGCTCACCGGCCATTGACGCAGGAGATGATGCATATTGCCCATCTGCCGATCAGCGCGGAGTCATACGTCCCCAGGGTAGTCACTGCGATATGGGGGCGTACGAATATGAATTTCCAGTATCTCCAACTCCCACTCTCACCTATACACCAACTCTCACACCCACTTTTACACCGACGCCAACCCTTACACCTACAAACACTCCCACACCGACCGCGACGTCGAGGCCCGGAAAACCGACAAAGACACCTCGAAGGTAAAGAAATTTCAAACTGGAAAAGCTTCTTTATTCAGGAGCGCCTCTGAACATTCAGGGGCGCTTTTCATTTCTTTGCATAATTGTTAGCCGGTTCAAGGGACGAAAACCGGTACTCCGGTCGGGGGGAACTTTCGTTTATTGACAACTTACAGTTTCGTTTGTAACTATTTCTCATTCGAGCTTTCGCATTCGCCGAAAGCAATGTATTACTGTGCGAATTCCACAGCGGGGTGGCGCACCCAGACATAGACAGGATTGGAGGTGTCATGTTCGCAACAGCAGTAGTACGCTCGTCATGCCGCAGGGTGGTATTTGGAATTCTTATCCTGGCGCTGATTCTGACCCCGGCAGACGCTGCTTCTGCCCGGGAGCCAGGCAGCCAGCCTGGTATGCAGATCGACAATTACGCGATCGTGTTCGTCTCACGGCAGATTCCCAGGAATGGGAGCATGTATATGGCTCCGCAGGAAACCGGATCCATGCCAGGCGTGGGCCCGTATGCCCGCTTTCAGGTAGCTGCGCCTGGAAAGCTGATTGTTCGCGAAGCAAATGGCAGCTTACGAACCCTGGTGAACGGTTCAAGGCCAACTCACACATCTCTTAATCTGGTCGATGTCAACGCACCGGATGTGTCTTACGATGGGACAAAGATCGTTTTTGCCGGACTGGTGGGCGGTTCGTACGACACATCTCCGCTAACCAATCCCGGTGCCTGGCGCCTTTACCTTATCAACGTGGACGGGACCGGCCTGCGACAGCTCACCCTCTCAGATCGTGAAAATCTTAACCTGTCGCAGTTTCGAGAGGTTGGCGAATACTTCAAGAAATATGATGACACCGATCCTGCCTGGCTGCCGGATGGACGGATCGTTTTTTCATCCACGCGCTGGCCGTCTTTCAGCCAGTATAGCGGAGCCCGTACCAGCAATCTATATGTTGTCAATGTCGATGGAACGAGGCTTCACCGGATCACTTCTGAACGCAATGGTGCCGATCGTCCTCTGGTGGATCCGATTACGGGTAAGATCGTCTATTCGCGCTGGTGGCGTAACTTCCGCTTTGCCGTTAACAGTATGGATACTGTTTTCGTGAATCCAGCTAATCCTGCCGAGGGATACAGGCTTCATAATGGCCTGACTTCCGTTCGCAATAATCAGCTGGTGCGTCCCGATTACTTATGGCGGAATTCCTGGGCTCCGACAACGATCAACCCTGATGGAACAGGATTGGCGCTCTGGGCCGGTGGCGCTCTTCGTACAGACATGGACAACCAAGCCTATGGGGGCGCATTTACATCCAGCGGCGACCTGGTCGCCAACTTCTTTCCGATGAGCAATATGACCGAAGCAGCAGGATTTGGCGGCCTGCGAATTTACAAGCGCGGCCCCCATGGCTACCAGGGTATCCTGGGTGTGATTGCCCGGAACGATAGCCTGTACAGAGTGGTACGTGATAACCCTCCATCGTATGGAATTTATCAGAGTAACTACGCCTCAGAACCTGATGTGCTGCCGGATGGCCGTCTGGTGATATCTCTGGCCAGGGATATCGCTCAGGATTACGGGCTGTATCTCGTCAACTTGGATGGGACCAACCTGGTCCCGCTTTATGACAACCCAGGCACAACCGAGTTGCGCGCCCGAGTAATCCGCCCTCGCAGAGTACCACCGGTCATTTCAGATCGAGTTACACAATTCCCGAACCTGTTGCCTCCACTGGATATAGGTCCGTATGACATAGATGGAACGTTTACCTTCCAGGCGTTGAATGTCTACTTCAACGCCCCTGTCGATACCAATATTCTAAGCGCCATGCCGGTCGGAGCGGCAGGTACGATCCGCTTCTTCATCGATCACCAGCGCTGGCAGCAAAGGGGCTCCCTCGAGCAGCTGGACTGGCCCATACTGCTCAACGAAGTGCCGGTCAACCCGGATGGCTCAGTGACGACAACGTCCCCGGCCAACGTTCCTCTCTTCGAGCAGATTCGCAGCCCAAGACCTGGTTACACAATTCCACTCACCGGTATGAATGCTCTGGGTCCTGACCATGGTGGTGCAGCCCATGTCGCCGGGATGAACTTCGGCCGCCCGGGGGAAGTGGTGAAATGTGTCGGCTGCCATGCAGGGCATTCGATGATCCCCGTGCCGTCTGCGGAGGAGGCGAAGTGGACGAACCTGGCCCCCGGGGCCGCCCTCCAGTTCTCGTCTTTGGATACCTTTCTGCCCAATGGGAATGGCCTGACCGACCGCCGGGTCAAGATGTCATATCCGGAGAAACTCCACAAATAATGGATCAGCCGCTCCGGCCAGGATCCGAACACCCAGTGGGTGCAGTTGACTTTCCCGGTCCCGGTCACCGTGCGGACCGTACGCCTGTACAACATCCCGGCCGCCGATTCGCCGATCAAGGTCCAGGCTGCCACCGTGAAGCTCTTCAGCGATAGCGGGGGCACGAACCTGGTGGGCAGCAACTCGTCCGGCGCGCTCTCGGAAAGCGGCACAAATGTTACTTTCAACGACATATCGGCGACGGTGGTGCGGGTGGAGATGAACTCTGTCAGCGGCAGCGCGGCGGCCCTGACCGAAGTGGAAGTGATCGCCCGTGCCGGCGGCAATACAACCTCTCTTCCGACGGTCACGGTTGTATCGTCGGGCACGCCGACCTTTACCTTCACGCCCACGGCAGTAAATGCAGTTACGGCGACCTCGACGTTCACCTCTACCCCTACGGCCGTGAACGCGCGGACCGCCACCCCGGCCGCCTCAACGCAAACACTTACCGCCACAGCGGTCGGCGGACCTTCGTCCACGAGCGCTGTCATCCCCAGCCCCACGAAGATCGTCCTATCCTCGCCTACTTCCCTGGTCACAGCGACGCTCCCGGTGATCCCCTCGCCCACGATGATGGTACGGTCCTCGCCCACGGCCGTCTCTGCCGGCACCCTGCCGCCCGCAGGAACGCCAACCGATCCTGGGGCAACGACCTTTCCGCCCGGCGCACTCTCTTCCCAGCGCGGCACGACGGTGGGCCAAACCCCCAGCCTGGGTACCCTTCGGCTGAGCGGCATGGACGACAACCCGGCTGAATATGTGGCCTTCAAGCCGCAGGACGGCAGGTACGCCGGGTACCAGTCGTTCTATCTTCCGGCGGGTACCCCGGTTTCGTCGATCTCCGGCATGACCCTGCAGGTCAACTTCAAGGGCACCGCGCCCTCCCGCCAGAACTGGAGCTGGGCGGTCTATGACTGGTCCGCCAACAAGTGGGTCAAGATCGGGAGCGCTGTGGGCAGAAACAAAGACGCCTGGGAGCTGCTCAAGTACGATATCCGGCTCCAGCCGGGTTATATCTCCAGTGGCAGGGAGATACGCATCCAGCTTCGATCGAATAATGCCAGCGGCGAGGCACGGCTTGACTACGAGGTCCTTCAGTTGACTCTCGGCTCCAGTTCCTCGTCCTCCCCGGCGCTGCCCCTTCCTTCGGTAACCCAGACCGCGCCGCCCAGCCAGGATCCTGCTCCCAGCCTGACCCCCGCCGCGACGGACACCCCGCAGCAGTAGGCTCCCCGGCGGATAGGTGGAAAGCCCGGTAAAGTACAACAGGACAGTCGTGAGACTGTCCTGTTGCATGAAGGAACACCCGTCTGCTGAAGAGAAATGCAGCCCGGGCGCGTATAATACCCGCAGAGGACACTCCAGCTATGGACACTCATTACGATACTGTGATCGTCGGCGGCGGGGTGATAGGGGTCTGTTCTGCCTATTATCTTTCCCAGAGCGGGTTGAAAGTGCTGCTGGTGGAAAAAGGCGAGATCGCCTCCGGCTGTTCGTCTGGCAACGGGGGGCTGATCGTGCCCAGCCACGCGCTGCCCCTGGCGTCTCCCGGTGTGCTGGGCGATGGACTGCGCTGGATGCTGGACCCGAAGAGCCCGTTCTACATCAAGCCGCGCCTGGATATCCGCCTGTTCGGCTGGCTGGTCCGTTTTGCCCTGGCGAGTCGTGAATCGGTCATGCTGCGTTCCCTGCCGGTCCTGCGCGACCTGCTGTTTGCGAGTTCAGCTCTGTACAGGGATCTGGCCGAAACGGCAGGGTTCGACTTCGGCTACGCCGGAGATGGCTCGCTGTGGGTGTGTCTCTCGAAAGAGCGGCTCGAACGAGAAAAGGAGGAAACCCGGCTCTTCGAGCGCTTCCAGATCCCCGTGCAGATGCTGGACCAGGATGAAGTGCATGATCTCGAGCCTGCCCTGCTGCCGCAGGTGGTTGGCGGAGTGTTCTATCCGAACGACGGGCACATCGACCCGTTCCGCTTTGTGACGGGCCTGGCTGAAAAAGCGCAGGAACAGGGTGTGGACATTTGCACGAAAACAGACGTGATGGGAATTGAAACAGCCAATGGAAGGATCACCCGCATCCGCACCACGCGCGGAGATATCGGGGCAGAGCAGGTCGTGTTGGCAGCAGGATCATGGTCACCGCAGATCGCGAAAGAGCTGCGTTTGAGCCTCCCGATCGAGGCGGCCAAGGGCTACAGTATCACCCTGGAGAGTCCGGAGCCGGCTCCAAAACTGCCGCTGCTGTTCGGTGAGGCGCGCGTAGTAGTCAACCCACTGGAACAGAGACTGCGCCTGGCCGGGACGCTCGAGATTGCCGGCATGGACCTCTCGATCAGCACCCGGCGCGTCGACGCCATTCGCAGGTCGTGTGAGGCCTATCTGCCGGGCATCGCGCAGGCAAAGGCGATCGAGATCTGGCGCGGGCTGCGTCCCTGCACACCGGATGGCCTGCCGATCCTCGGCCGTTCCCGGGATTTTAATAACCTCATTATTGCCGCGGGGCATGCCATGCTTGGCATGTCATTGGGGCCAATTAGCGGGAAGCTGGTCTCGCAGCTGGTATGTCAGGAACAGACGGATGTGGATGTTACGCCGCTGAGGTTGGAAAGGTTTTAGACAGAATAGCAGGTCACGTCTGTGACGTGACGAATACAGGGCAACATAACAGTTTCGAAAAGCTGTCAGGCTGCAAGCCTGACCTACAATTTTGGAAAGAAAAAGCGCCCCTGATATTCCAGGAGCGCTTTCTTGTTTAGAATCTCTACAGTCCGGCAGCGCTCTTCAGCGCTTCGGCCTTGTCGGTGCGTTCCCAGGGGAACTCGATGTCGTCGCGGCCGAAGTGGCCGTACGCAGCGGTTTTCTGATAGATGGGTTTGCGCAGGCCCAGGTCGCGGATGATGGCGCCGGGACGCAGGTCGAAGAACTCGGTGATCAGCGCGGCGATCTTTTCATCGGCGACCTTTGCGGTGCCAAACGTTTCCACGTTCACCGAGAGCGGGTGGGCGACGCCAATGGCATAGGCCAGCTGTACTTCCACACGGTCGGCCAGACCTGCGGCGACGATGTTCTTGGCCACGTAGCGGGCTGCGTAAGCTGCAGAGCGATCCACCTTCGTGGGGTCCTTACCGCTGAACGCGCCGCCGCCGTGACGTCCCATGCCGCCATAGGTATCCACGATGATCTTGCGGCCGGTCACGCCGGCATCGCCCATCGGTCCACCGACCACGAAGCGGCCGGTCGGGTTGACGTACACCTTCAGGTCGTTGTCCACCAGTTCCGACGGGAGGGCAGGCATGATGATGTGTTCGGTGACCATTTCTGTGATCTCTGCCAGAGAAACGTCCGGGGCATGCTGGGTGGAGATCAGGACCGTATCGACACGGACAGGTTGTCCCTTTGAATATTCTATCGTGACTTGGCTCTTAGCATCCGGACGCA
>DATAKV010000391.1:0-3240 GCA_036261375.1 Anaerolineales bacterium | reverse complement strand
AACTTGAAGGTTCTGATTTCGCCGGAACGAAATATAAAGATTGCAGGCTGGTTTACGCCTGACAGTGATGGTTTATTGTCTACATCGTGGACATGAAGTCGCATCCCGATTACCGCGCCCAGGGCATCCTGCGGGCGAATGCCTTTCAGGGAAAGACCTCCATTAGTGAAGAGGAATTGGATTACCGCCTGAAATTCTATAGCAACCGGCAGAGGGATCCCATCTACCATCCGGATACGGACCTGTGTGTGATGGCAGAGGATGGACAATTTGTGGCCGGAGCCGAGGCCCTGATCAACGCCCACTGCCTCGAAGCAGATATCGAACGGGTCTGCACCCACAGCAGTTTCCGCAAACGGGGCTTTGCCCGCGCTGTGACCCTGGAATGTATGTACCGGTTGAAGGAGCTTGGCATCCGGAATGTGTACATTACCGGGTACAGCCAGGCGGCGATCGGCTTGTATGGTTCCATGGGCCATGCGGATGAATTCCGGTCGTTTATTTATGAGCGGGTTTGATCCTTGACCATGGACTATAGATGGTAGACGAAGAAAGAAGAACCGAGGAAGAACCAAAATGACAGTGACCAATCTCTCCACCACAGCCCGCACACAGATGATGCTGCGCGCCCTTCTGGCTCCAATATTTATGATCGGCCTGCTTTTCCTGGTCGCCGGCCGCTGGGATTACTGGCAGGCCTGGGTGTACACCGCCATCAACATGATCCTGCTCACCCTGATGGGCACGCTCCTGACCCGGAACGCCGAGCTTGTGGAGGAACGCTTGAATCCCAAGCAAGGCATGAAAGGCTGGGATAAATTCTATTTTGCCATAACCACGCCGCTTTATATCCTTGCCCTGGTGATCGCCGGGCTGGATGCCCGTTTCGGCTGGACAACGAACATGCCGCTCTGGGTCTATGGGTCCGGCGTTATCATTTATTTAATTGGACAGGCGATCTTCCTGTGGGCGCGCTATACCAACAACTATTTCTCCAGCGTTGTCCGCATCCAGACCGACCGCGGCCACGCCGTCTGCAGCGATGGACCGTACCGCTATGTGCGCCATCCCGGCTATGTGGGCGGCTTCCTCTTTACTATCACAATCGGGATCATTCTGGGATCCTGGTGGGCATCCATCCCGCAGGTGATCGCTTCGCTGATGCTCATCTGGCGCACAGCGCGCGAAGACAGGACCCTGCAGGTGGAGTTGCCCGGTTATGCTGAATACGCAGCCCGGACACGATCCCGCCTGCTGCCAGGCATTTGGTAGGCAAAAGATTGCAGCGGATTAAACAGACTGGAGGTTGATATGCCCATGGTAATCCCACAACTTGGACTCAAGCCGGATGCTTTGAAGGGAGAAACCATTATTGTGACCGGCGCAGGCGGAGGGATCGGTTATGAAGCCGCGCGCGCCCTGCTCTGGCTGGGCTCGAACGTGGTCGTCGCCGAGATCGATCCGATGCGTGGACGAAAAGCGGAAGTGGCCCTCGAGCAGGAGTTCGGCAAGGACCGCGTGCTGTTCGTGGCCACCGATGTG
This sequence comes from Anaerolineales bacterium, assembly GCA_036261375.1. Classification (GTDB taxonomy): domain Bacteria; phylum Chloroflexota; class Anaerolineae; order Anaerolineales; family Villigracilaceae; genus Defluviilinea. The sequence goes on along the minus strand of DATAKV010000391.1, from coordinate 1,698 downwards.
GGCGATGAAGCGAGTGTCAAGAATCTATACACTCTTTCGGTTCTGGCCTTCGGCAAAGTGGACGCCGTCATCAATAACGCGACGATTGCCGTTTTGGGAGAGGTGAAAGATCTTCCCATCGAAGAATGGGACCGCAGTTACCATGTTAACCTGCGCGGGCCGGTGCTGATGGCACGCATCTTTTTGCCGGATATGATCCAGCGTAATCACGGTGTTTTTGCCTGCGTGTCCTCCACCGGGACAGCCTACCTGGGAGGCTATGAAACGTTCAAAGCAGCCCAGGTCCATCTGGCCAACACGCTGGATGCCGAGCTGGAAGGAACAAACGTCATAGCCTACACGATTGGACCGGGGCTCGTCCCGACCGAGACGGCAACCAGGGCAGTGGCACAGCTTGCCCCTCAGATGGGCATGACTGTGGATGAATTTTTTGAAATGAACAAAGGGGCGGTGCTTTCCGTCGAGGAGGCGGGTGCGGGGTTTGCCGTCTCGGTCGTCTTTGCCGAAAAATTCCGCGGGCAGGAGATCTCGTCCATGCAGGCGCTCAAGGCCGCCGATATCAACTTCGGCGGGCAGGGACCTGCAGGGGTATCAGCAGGAATGCAGGACGACGAACGGAGTGAGGCCCAGGCATTATGCGAAGCAGTGTACATCACTCTAAAGGAACAATCCGAAGGCTGGAAGAGCCGCTCATTGTTCGAGCGCCAGTGGGTCATCCGCGACTTCAAAAAGACGGCGGGGATGCCGGTCGAAGAGTGGTTATCTACACTGGAGAGTTTACAGGCTGAGCTGAGCGGTCAGGGAACCATCAACCATCCTCCTCTCGAGAAGCTGGCGGGCTATTATGAGCATCTAGCCGACCTGGCAAAAGGCTATGAGAAGGATAAAGCTAAGCTCGAGGAGAACCTGCGTCACGTCTATGGCTGGCGGGATGAAGTAAATAAACTTAAAGAACTGCTTTAACAATTCAGGCAAGGCAGGATAGTGTAGCCTCAGATCTCTTGAGCCTGGTCAAATCAGATCGTGTGTCACAGATAGTGAAGGCGTATCAAACATGAAAATCCTTGCATTGGAACATGAAGTCCCCGGCGCTGCGACTGAAGCGTTCGAACGCTATAAAACCGCAGAGGCTCGTAAGGCCTGGGACCTGTACCAGGCAGGCGTCATCCGTGAGCTGTATTTCCGCGCCGACCGGAATGAAGCCATCCTGGTCCTGGAATGCGGGTCTGTGGAAGAAGCACAGGAGATCCTGTCGACATTGCCCTTCGTTCAAAACCGGCTGATTGCCTTTGAAGTGATTCCCTTGAAAGCCTATCCTGGTTTTAACAGGCTGTTCTCGAACGAATAAACAACCTGTCAAGCGGACCCACACTATCCATTCGGATAGTGAAAACTCCCCCGTTGGCAGAGGGAGTTTTTCTTTAAAAACATATGATTGAGGTAGGAAACCCCTGGAGGCTAACGATCATGAACCATAAATTTCTACTTGTCCTTGTGAGTCTCGTTCTGTTAACAACCGCTTGTTCAAGCGCAGGAGGGGCTGGGGCTGCGTCGACACCGGAGGCGATCCCAACGGTGCTGGCCGACAGCACGATCATCGCCGAAGGCCGCCTGGAACCCGTCCGCTACGCCGAGATCGCCTTCAACGCCAGCGGCGTGGTCGGCGAGCTGCTCGTGCGCGAAGGCCAGAGCGTCAAA
>DATAKV010000369.1:0-4496 GCA_036261375.1 Anaerolineales bacterium | reverse complement strand
TCTGGCTTCCAGCGCAGCAGGGAAAGTCCCAGCGTAGCGGAAGGGGCGATGAACACGAACGGCAATAACAGAACGGCGGAAATGGCCAATAAAATGGGTAAAGGAACATACCCAATGATGTTGTTCGAATAAAAGTACATCAACACCCGTTTTTCCAGGCCAAAGAAAAAGCCAAGCCGGTTGATCGCCAGCGGAAAGAATCTCTCTGGCTGGTCTTTTATGAACTCCATGGCTTTCTCGGTGCCGATCCGGTCACGCTCGGCATCGTCCAGGATGGTCAGCAGGTCGAGCGAGGGACCAAAGACAAATGAGCCATTTCCGTCCGGGTGGTAGCCGAGATACAGGTTGTAGCCCATGGACGTCTCGATACCGGTCAGCTTGCCATGCAGGAGCGAGTTGCGCACAATCCAGGGAGTGACAACGAGAAAGAAGGACAGGAAGGCCAAAAGAGCCCTTCTGCGATGCAGATATAACAGGAGACAGAAAGCAGCGAGGGCGAAAGGCAGGATGACAGAACGGGTGAGAGTCGTAAGGGCGAGGAAGAGGCCTGAAAACAATAGGCTCGCTGCTGCCGGTCTTTCGATGGATTGGAGAAGAAAGAGGAAGGAGGCAAGCAGGAGAACAAAAAAAGGATTTTCCGTGCCCAGCCCGAGCGGGTAGACAAGCAGCATTGGATACCCGGCGACGGTCCAGGCAGCTATACGAGCAGAGCGTTCGGACCTCACCCCCGGACCCTCTCCGGAAAGGAGAGGGGAAAAGAGTTTTCTGGAAACCCAGTAGGTCAACGGTGCCAGCGGTGCACCGAGAAAGATCGCCTGGGCCAGACGGGCGGCGAAGAAGCGTGAGAAATCCGTTCCATTGATGAAGTAGACCAGCGCCAAAAATGCGGGATAGAACGGCGCCCGGAACGAGGTTGGGATGCCGGTTTCAGGATCGTATTCTTCAACCGATGACAGGTCGAAATCCACGAAGGCTGCCAGCTGGTTCAGGTCCTCCTGGGCGTACCAGCGGAAGCCATTGCCTTCTGCCAGGCTGCGCGCCAGCATGTCATACTGGAACATGTCGTCGAGGCCGATCCCCAGCCCGCGCGCCAGGAGAACCGGGATCAACCGCAGGATCAGGGCCGCGATGTAAATGCGAAATGCAAATGATTTATAAAACATAAACACGGATTGCGCTGATTGTACAATCATCCTCGCAATCCGTGTTTTGTAGTTTGGTCGATGTTATACGGCGGCGGGCAGCTTGGCTTTGATTGCTTCGATACGCCGCGCCAGGTACGGCATAAAATAGCCGTCATATTTCTCCCAGAGTTCCGGGCGGGACCAGTCTGTGCCTTTGACGCGGCCGCGGCAAGTCTCACTGCCGCAGTAACAGTCGAACTCATCGTAATTCGACCCATCGCACATGGCGTAGTCGAAATTGATCTCCTCGCCGGCATGGATGTCACGCATGGCAATCAGACCAATCTGTCCCGTGAAACCGACATTCGGCTCACATGAATGGTTGAAGCAGTCGGTGGGCTCCAGGGGCAGGGGCGCTTCGAGGTAGAGGCCCTCCTCGATCTGCAGGATGCGCTGGGTGAAGTAATCCATGTTCGGGTCGAGCTCATGCTCTGCCACGATCCGTCCGCCCCACAGGCAGATCAGCTCGCCTTTCTTGATCGGCTCGCGGGCGAATACACCGCAGCCGCCTTTTTCTTCGAACACGCCCGAGTCGCATTTCGGGTTGAGATGAGAGTAATATTGACCGGTCATTCTTTCCTTTCGTTTTGGTCCACACTGCCGCATTGCGGCGTGCTTCGCCTGTGAAGGCAATTTGCCCAGGATACTCTTTGGCAACGAAGCACCAAAGCGACAACACTTGATTTTTTGCAAACAAAAACAGCCAAAGCACAACAGCTCTGAACCACTGTGTTGACTGCAATTGCCTTAAGCAGTCCCGCCGCCTCACCCAGGGGTTAGCTGGAGGGCGGCGGAAGCCAGATTTTATTCGTGGCGTATTTTATAGAGGGGGCACAAGTATTTCTTCATTCACACTCGTGCGAGTTTCGCAATAGGAATCTCCTTGTTAGATTGGGTGCAATTGTACTGGGTAACGCGCGGATGTCAATCTTTTTTTGTGTGAATTTTATTAAAATTTACGTTTTTTCACCCTCTGTATCCGAGCTGGAAGCGGTCAATTTTTGGGCCAAGAGGATCGGCAGGAAGGTGATCAGCATGACGAGCATTGCCACCACATTTGTGACGGGCCGGTCACGCGGTCGTGTAAGCTGGCTGAAGATCCAGATGGGAAGCGTGGTGTCCTGGCCGGCGGTAAACGTGGTTACGATCACTTCGTCGAAGGAAAGGGCAAAAGCCAGCATGCCGCCAGCCAGCAGGGCTGTTGCAATATTGGGGAACACCACATGCCGGAAGGTCTGAAAGGAGTTGGCGCCCAGGTCCATCGAAGCTTCGATCTGGGAGCCCTGCATCCGCCGGAAGCGGGCCAGCACGTTGTTATAGACGACAACCACACAGAAGGTTGCATGGCCAATGACTATGGTCCAGAAGGAAAATGGAATATCCAGGCCGCCGATGGCTGTCCGCAGGGCGATGCCGGTCACGATGCCCGGCAGGGCGATGGGCAGGACGAGCAGGAAGGAGATCGCCTCCCGGCCAAAGAATTTACTTCGATAGACAGCCCCGGCCGCCAGTGTACCCAGGATCAGGGAAGCGACTGTGGCCACCGCCGCCACCCGCAGCGACAGCGTCAGCGCCCGCCACAGGTCCGGCCTGCGAAGCGCGACCTCGAACCACTGAAAAGTGATGCCCGGCAGGGGAAATGTATAGGTCGTTTCGTCGGGCGTCAGCGTGTACAGGAAGATGATCCAGATGGGGACATGCAGGAATAATAAACCGGCTGCGGCGGCGAGCTTTAATCCCCAGGATGCCTGCGGTGCGGAGGAGGTGTTAGAGCGCATCGAAGGCTCCCAGCCTGCGGGCGATCAGCAGATAGGCGATCATAATAACCACCGGACCCATTGTCATGGCGGCGGCGAGGGGAATATTGCCGGCCGTGCCCTGATAGGAGTAGACCGCCTGCCCGATGAAAAATTTGGAATTGCCCAATGAAAGCGGCACGATGAAATCTCCCAATGTCAGGGAGAAAGTAAAGATCGAGCCCGCCACCACGCCCGGAAAGGCCAGCGGCAGGATCACGTTTCGAAACGTCTGGAGCGGCTTCGCGCCCAGGTCACTGGAGGCTTCGAGCAGCGATCCCGGTACACGCTCAAGCGCGGTCTGGATCGGGATGATCATATAGGGTAGCCAGATGTAGGAGAATACAATGAACATTCCAATGGGGGAGAGCGCCAGGGAGGAGCCGCCGATGCTCTCGAAGCTCAACAACCAGTCGAGTGCGCCATCCAAATGAAGCAGGTTGACGAACCAGGACAGGATCCCCTCCTTGGCGAGGATCAGCTTCCAGGCATAAACCCGCACCAGGTAACTCGACCAGAGCGGGATGGTCACGGCGATGATGATCCAGGTCTTAAGGCGCGGCGGGGCGAATTTGGCAGTGTAGTAGGCAAGCGGGAAGGCGATCAACGCGTCGGCGATGGTGACTGCCATAGCCATGGCTGTGGTACGAAAGAAAATCTCACGGTTGGCAGGCTCGAAGATCTGGGCATAGGTCTTCAGGGTGAACTCACGGACGATCAGGCCGGTGAATTCCTCCAGATAATAAAAACTGTTGATCAAAAGCAGGAACAGCGAGCCGAGATAGACCACTAGCATGTACAGCAGCGGCGGTCCCAGCAGCAGGGCCAGCACCAGCCAGGGGCGCTGGTAAAAATAGGTGGAGACGCGGGTCATCATCTCAGCCTCCCACCCGGTTGATGTGCTCCTTGTGCCAGAGCAGGCGGACCCTTTGTCCCTTGGCCGATAAGACATCCATCGAAGTCGTCTTTAGATTTTGCTCGACCACCACAAGATCGACACCCGGTTCGATCTCGACCAGGTAGCGGGTGAACAATCCCAGGTAGACGACATCCCTGATCACCCCATCCACACAGAATTGATCGTCCGGCACCGGGCTTTGCAGATCCCCAAAATGGATCTTCTCCGGGCGGACGGAGAACATCTGCTCGGAGCCGGTGATCTTCCTCGCCAGGTCGCCGCCGATCAAATTGGAAGTGCCGACGAACCCGGCCACGAACGGCGAGGCAGGCCGCTCATAGATCTCGGCCGGCGTGCCCACCTGGACGATCCTGCCCTCGTTGAAGACGGCGATGCGGTCACTCATCGTCAGGGCTTCCTCCTGATCGTGCGTGACAAAGATAAATGTTATGCCGACACGCTGCTGGATGGCCTTCAGCTCCACCTGCATCTGCTGGCGAAGCTTGAGGTCGAGTGCGCCGAGCGGCTCGTCGAGCAGGAGCACCTTGGGGTGATTGATCAGGGCGCGGGCCAGGGCGACGCGCTGGCGCTGTCCGCCCGAAAGCTGGGAGGGCTTGC
>DATAKV010000362.1:0-23018 GCA_036261375.1 Anaerolineales bacterium | reverse complement strand
ATTGAGCACTTCAGCCTGGATGGCAGGAGTGTTGGCCGGCTCAGGATTGTAGATCAGGTTCAGCGGTCCCCAGATCTCGTAATCCTGCTCAGGGTTAAATTCTTCGGCGCTGTAGGTCATTACCAGTGTATCATCCTGGATATCGGGCGCGCGCCAGGTCATCTGCCACCACATCTGACGCTGGAATTCCCAGTAGCGGGCCCAGGTATCTGCGTTCAGGATCTGGGCCGTGACCGAGATGCCGATCAGGGCAACCAGGGCCAGCTTGCGGAAGCCCGGCTGGAGCATGAGCAGGAGTCCTCCAGCGAACAAAACAACTCCAGGGATAGGGTGCAGCCCATAGCTCTTGTAGGCGTCATACAGCTCGACATGCCTGCCGGAAAAGATGACCGGGATCACCGCGAAGATAATAATTAAAGCCCCGATCCACAAAAAACCGCGCAGCCTTGCAGATTCTGTGTTTTCCTCCATGGTCTGCCTGTTTTTGGAAAAGGATAGGTACAGCCATGCCAGCCCGGCCACAATCCCGGCGATCAAAATGGAAACTGCCAGGTTCGAATACGGTGCAGAGGCGATCAACTGGTACGGCATGGCGAACCAGGCAAAGATCGTAGTGTCCAGAAAATCCTTGATCGTTTCCATCACCAGGCGGATGGACATGCTGCGCAAGTTGCCGAGATAATCGGCCGCGAGCTGAGATGCATCGGTCGCGTTGCGTGTGCTCTCGAAGATGAAAATACGCCAGTACAGGAACCCGGTCGTCACCAGCAGATGCGGCCATACCCGCTTGAGTACATCCATTAGAAGGGTGTTCCATTTTCGGATTCTATTCTGGAACAAGACGTACCCCAGCAGCAGAATGCGTGTCCCCTCGAAACCGATCATGTACTCGTAAATCAACAAATAATTGGCAGTCAAAAGCACGGATATGAGGCTGTACAAGATCTTCCACCCCGGTCGGCTCTCTCTCATCGCCTGCAGCATGGTGGCGATTGAGAGCAGCGCTGTAGCAAACCCATACAGGTGATTTTGTTTCGTGTTTGCATTAGGGATTGAGAGAAAGCCCGGGTAGACCAGGAACAGCACGGTTAGAAGGGTCGCCATGGTTTTCTGCTCCGGCCAGATCAGGCGCACGATCCAGTAAAACGCCATCCCGCCGACGAAGCGCCACACCAGCGCATACAGATGCCAGTTGACGATCGTGTCGCCCAGTAGACGGTATAGAAAAGAATAAACGACCCCCATGAAAGGCCGATCCGTCGAAAATAAAGGAATGATGCTTTCCTGGCCCCGGGCCTGGCCGGACCACAAGAGATACCAGTCGTCGTGATAGTAGCCGAGACTGGGGATGCTGACCCCGTAGGTAATTAACGTTGTCAGGAGAATCAACAGAGTGGCAACGAACGTCTCATTGTGGAACAATTTCTGGATCGTTTGCTTCATCCGTGTTCTCCGCCGGGAAATTGTAACATGAGACGGTAGATGGCCATTTCCTGCCTGTGACTGGTAAAAGCATGCGGATTCGCTGGGTTATAATGAATTGGCTTTATCCGGCATTCGAGCCTCTCCTATGAAGACCCGATCGACAGCTGCTCCCCGGCAAACTCTGGTGGAAATCCTTTTACCCGTATTGATCGCCCTGATCTTCCTGGCGTTTACCTTTTCCTATTACCCTTTTCGCGAAAAACTGCAATTCGACACCGATGAAGGCCTGAACCTGATGCGGTCCATGCTGGTGGAAATGGGTCACCCACTCTACAGCGAAACATCCAGCGACCAACCCCCTTTGTTCACTCAGATCCTGGCGCTCGCTTTTCGCATGGTGGGCTTCAATGTCAACGCGGCGCGGATGCTGGTCCTGCTGTTTTCGACGCTGCTGGTCTGGGCGGGGGCTCAGTTTTTACAGCTCACCTGGGGAAAAGGGTCAGCGGTCGCATTTCTACCGCTTGTAATCATGGTCCCGCGCTACCTGGATCTGAGTGTGGCGGTGATGATCGGGGTGCCTTCGATTGCGCTGGCTCTTGTTTCCATGCTGCTGGTGGTTGTCTGGCACCTGAGCAGGAGGAATATCTGGCTGGTTCTCTCCGGGTGCACGCTGGCCCTGTCGATGCTGATCAAGTTGTTTACCGGCTTCCTGGCGCCCATTCTTCTAACCGGCATCACGCTCGCGGCGTATACGGAGGCAAAAGGAGAGAAATTCTCATGGACGACGCTACGACCGGCAGCGATCTGGAGCCTTTCCCTCGCCGCACTGGGTCTGGTGCTCGGCCTGCTCCTGGTTGGACCGGCTAACTTACCCTCGATTCTCCTTCCGCACCTCAACGCGCCTTCCCAGGAATATTTCCAGACGCAGGGATTTGGGATGAATGCTCACCTCCAGGAGACAGTTCCGCTGCTGGTTTTGAGCATGCTTGGCGTAATCCTGGCTGTCTACCGTAGGAACTGGCTGGCGTTGTATCCACTGGCCTGGGCGGGACTGGCTTACCTGTTGTTCACAATTTATTCACCGGTTTTTTATCACCACCAGTTATTGATTACGATCCCTGCTGCGATCCTGGCTGCGGGCGCCGTGGCGGAGGGGATTCTGACGCTCCTGGGCGCCAGAAGAGCAGGGGGCTTTCTCCGCCTGGAGTCCCTGCTCGCAGTGGCAGCCGTGATCGGATTCGGTTGGGCCGCAGTCCAGTATGCGCCGGTCCTCGACCGGGAGCTGATGAACCGTCCTCATTTGACCGACTTCAACCTGCGGGCTACATCAGGGAAGCTAAAAGTGCTCCGTACCATGGACACTTACATTGACCAGACCCACTGGATCATGACCGATATGCCGATGTACGCCTTCCGTGTCGGACGGCCTGTGCCGCCGGACCTGGCAACTTTTTCCCAGAAGCGGCTATCCACGGGTAGCCTGACTGAGGAGGATATCCTGGCTGCGATGCGGGAGTACCAGCCCGAGCAGGTGCTCATTGCCCGGTTCCAGATCCCGGCGCTAGAAGAATACGTCCAGGAACACTACACACTTATTTTATCGGTGGAGTTTTTTCGCTTATTTTTACGCAATGATCTGCAGCCAGTTAATCCATAGTACAAACAGGGTATTATAAATTCAAAATTCATTCACTGAATTTTAGGATATAATTGCGCCTTGTCTGAAAAAATCAGGCCTTGGAAGCATCCGGGGTCGTAAATCACGGAGAAATAATGTCGAAAGCAAAACTCATCACCCCGTACGGGGGAAAACTGGTCAATCTTGTCGTGGATGGAGAGGAGCGCGAAGAGCTGCTGGCTCGTACTTCGAAGCTGTCGTCCATCAAGATCACCATGCGCAATCTTTGTGACCTGGAGCTGCTTGCCACGGGCGGGTTTTCGCCCCTGACCACCTTTATGGGCAAAGCAGATTACGAGCGCGTCCTGCGTGAGATGCGCCTGGCAGACGGAACGCTCTGGCCGCTGCCCATCACCCTGACCGCCGATCCGAAGGAACTGCCGACCGTCGGCGACGATGTCGTCCTGCGCAATGCCAACAACGATGTGATTGCCATCATGACCCTTGACGAGGTCTATCATTGGGATGCAGAGACCGAAGCTGCCCTGGCCTACGGTTCCACCGATTCCAGACATCCCATGGTTTCAGAAATGGAACGCTGGAATAAGGTCTGCATCTCAGGCCCGCTGAAGGTGATCAATCTTCCCAAGTATTATGACTTCGTCAATCTTCGCCACACCCCTGCTCAGGTACGCGCCTGCCTTGAAGATATGGGCAACGATAACGTCGTCGCCTTCCAGACGCGCAATCCCCTGCATCGTATTCATGAGGAACTGACGAAGCGCGCGGCCGAAAAGGTCAAGGGCTCTCTGCTGGTTCATCCCACCGTCGGTATGACGAAGCCCGGTGATGTGGACCACTACACCCGCGTCCGCACCTACAAAGCGCTGGTGGACAACCACTATGACAAGAAAACCACCATGCTCAGCCTCCTACCGCTTGCGATGCGCATGGCCGGACCCAAGGAAGCGCTCCTGCATGCGATTATCCGCCGCAACCACGGCGCCAACCACTTTGTCGTCGGGCGTGATCACGCCGGCCCTGGCAACGATTCCACAGGCAAGCCATTCTACGGTCCGTATGACGCGCAGGAGCTAATGACCAAATATGAAGTGGAACTGGGTGTCAAGATGGTCCCGTTCGAAATGCTGGTCTACCTGCCGGACGAGGACCGCTATGTCGAGGAGAAGGATGTGCCAAAGGGCGCCCGCACGCTCAATATTTCAGGCACCCAGGTCCGCGATGACTACCTCGCCAAGGGCAAGCTGCTGCCCGAATGGTTCACACGCCCGGAGACGGCTGAAATCCTGCGCGAGATGTATCCGGCGCGCCACAAGCAGGGCTTCTGCATCTGGTTCACCGGATTGAGCGGCTCGGGCAAGAGCGCCACCACCCAGGTGCTGACCTCCCTGCTGCTCGAGCGCGGCCGTGAGATCGCCATCCTCGACGGCGACGTGGTGCGCACGCACCTCTCGAAGGGCCTGGGCTTCAGCAAGGAAGACCGTGACACCAACATCCTGCGCATCGGATTTGTGGCGGGCGAGATCGTTCATGCCAGTGGCGCTGTTATCTGCGCCGCGATCAGCCCCTACCGCGCCACACGGGCCGAGGCGCGCAAGATGGTCGGCGAGAACTTCATCGAGATCTTTATGGACACTCCCGTGGAGGTTTGTGAGGAACGCGATGTAAAGGGATTGTATGCCAAGGCTCGCCAGGCAATGGTGGAAGGCAAGCCAATGGGCTTTACCGGTGTGGATGATCCCTACGAGCCGCCGATCAATCCAGAGATCACGCTCAAGGGGTATGGCGCCACCCCTGAAGAGAATGCCCATATCATCATCAAGTATCTCGAAGACCAGGGGTTCCTGCAGACAAACTAGCCCGCGACGTACACGCAGTACATATCCAAGGATGCGTACTGCGTTCCTTTTTATGAACATTCGTGTTACTTCCCGCCTGGCTGTTTTCATTGCCCTCCTGCTGATCGCGGTGACGGGCGTTCTGCTGGTGCTGATGGCGACCCCGGAAGGCGCCGGCCTGTCTGATGATTCGATCGCCTACATTGCCGGGGCGCGCAGCATGGTGGCTGGCAACGGCTACCGGGAAGCCTGGCTGGCCTCCAACCAGCCGGTCACCCACTTTCCCCCGGCATTTCCTTCGGTCCTTGCATTCTTTGGACGTCTGGGTATCGACCCGCTCAACGCCTCACGCTGGGTCAATGCCCTGCTATTCGGAGCGAACGCGGCCCTGCTCGGCATCCTTGCCTGGCGGATGACGCCCTCGCTCACGGCGGGGCTTGTGCTGGCAGGGCTGTTCATCCTCAGCGCCGACCAGCTCCAGGTACATACGATGGCAATGAGCGAGCCTCTGTTCATCTTCCTCTCGCTTCTTTCCATCTGGATGTTCGATCTCTATTTCGAGCGCGACCAGCACTGGTGGCTGGGCGCCTGCGCGACCATTGTGGGAATGGCGTATCTGACCCGCTATTCGGGCCTTGCCCTGGTTGCCACATTTGTCGTTGCATTGCTTATTTTGCATAAGGGCTGGAGGAAAAAACTCGTTACCAGTGCCCTGTTCGTTGCGGGCACTCTGCCGTGGATCCTGGGCTGGGCCATTCGCAACAGGCTGACCGCCGAGAATGCAACCAACCGTACATTTGCCTGGCATCCCATCACAGATGAAAATATTCGCATTGGACTGCGCACCGTTTCCGAAGCGCTGATCCCGGTGGAAGCCTGGCGCAGGGAGATCTTCAAGCAGCCGTTTATCATCGAGGCTGCGATCGCCCTCATCCTGGGCGCGGTGCTGGTCTGGCTGGCCGTCAAAGCATGGAAGTATGTAACGAACCCTTTCCCCCCTGCCCCCTCTGCCGGCCAGGCAGCTCCACTAGGGAAAAATGGGATGCTGGTTCGGGAGGTTATCTCCTTCACCGTCGCACTGTTCTTCTTTGCCTACTTCGCCTCCACCATTTCTTCCATGCTGATGTTCGATGCGGCCACGAAGTTCCGGCTGCGTATTCTGGCTCCAATGTTTGTCTGCCTGTTGATCCTGTTGGTTTATTTCGGGGTCTGGCTGCGGAATAAGAGTCGTCCGCTGGTCATCCTCCTGACGTTTGTATTCCTCGCTTTTTCCGCCTACCGACAGGTCAACACGATCAATTTCTGGTCGAGGGGTGGCATGGGGTACGCCTCGTTCCAGTGGTACGATTCGAAGGCGATGGCCTACTTGCGGGAGCTGCCCGAAGACATCCGCATCTACACGGATGAGCCTGCTGCGGTCTATCTGTATACCGGGCGCGGCAATTATGTCCTGCCCGATCGCTATGATTCGGCTACCGCGCTGTCGCGTGAAGGCTTCGATGAGAAGCTGGCGATCATGCGGCAGGAAATTCTCGATGGCCAGGCTGTGCTGGCGATCTTCAAGGGTGGTGAAGTCAATGTGGAAGATGCAGCCGTGTTCAGCGAGGGCTTATATCTGGCCCATAAATCGGCGGGCGATGAAATCTATACTGCACCTCCATAAAGGCACATGATGAGAATCCAGGAAAAATTCGATCTGACGGGCCGCGTGGCCGTCGTCACCGGCGGTGTGGGACTGCTCGGCGCGGAGTTTTGCCGGACGCTGACGGAGGCCGGCGCGGCAGTGGTCGTGGTGGACCTCAACGCTTCGGCTTCGCAAGCCGTGGCTGAATCCCTCACGAAGGACGGAGCCAAAGCCCTGGCTGTCCCTACCGATATCACCCAGCCGGGCTCGGTCAACGCGCTCGTGGAAAAGACCCTGTCTTCGTTCGGACGGCTGGACATCCTCGTTAACAGCGCGGCGCTCGACCCGAAGTTCGACCCGCAGGCGGTCAGCAAGGGTATCACTCCCGGTGCATTCGAGGATTATCCGCTGGATCTGTGGAACTCGGCCCTCAACGTCAACCTGACCGGGATGTTCCTGATGACCCAGGCCTGCGTCAAACCGATGATCGCCCAGGGCAAAAAGGGCAGCATCATCAACATCTGCTCCACGTATGGCCTGAATGGCCCAGACCAGCGCATTTATGTGAAAGACGGACAGCGCGTTGCCTTCAAACCGGTTTACTACACGGTGACCAAAGCAGGGGTAATGGGCTTCACCAAATATCTTGCGGCTTATTACGCCGAGACGGAGATACGCGTCAATGCTTTAACACCGGGCGGCGTGTTCAATAATCACGAAGAGTATTTTGTCAAAAACTATTCCGCCAAGACCATCCTCGGCCGCATGGCGCGCAAGGATGAGATGAACGGCGCGCTGCTGTTCCTTGCTTCGGATGCGTCCTCGTACATGACCGGAAATAATGTCGTCGTCGATGGCGGCTGGACAGCATGGTGATGCTGACGATAGACCATCGTCCATCGTCTATGGTCCAACAATGACTGAGATCCTCGCCCTCATCCCTGCCCGCGGCGGCTCGAAGGGAATCCCGCGCAAGAATATCCGCAGTTTTGCGGGATATCCGCTCATTGCCTGGAGTATTGCTGCGGCTAAGCAATCGGAGCTGGTGACTCGCGTGATCCTGTCCACCGATGATGAAGAGATCGCTTCGGTGGCGCGGCAGTACGGTGCAGAGACACCCTTCCTTCGTCCGGAAGAGCTGGCTCAGGACAAAACCACCGACCTGCCGGTTTTCGAGCACACTCTCCGGTGGCTGGAGGAGAACGAAGGCTATCGGCCCGAGATTATGGTGCAGCTGAGGCCTACTTCCCCGATCCGTCCAAAAGGAATGCTGGATGATGCCATCCGAATCCTTCTCGAACACCCGGATGCAGACTGCGTGCGCGGGGTGGTCCCCGCAGGGCAGAACCCGTTCAAGATGTGGCGTTTCGATGGAGATGATAAACCCATGAAACCCTTGCTCGGCGTGGATGGAATCGCCGAGCCCTACAATGCGCCGCGCCAGATCCTGCCGCCGGTTTACTGGCAGACCGGACATATCGACGCCATTCGTGTCTCGACAATAAGGGATAAGCAGTCGCTTACAGGCGATGTGATCTATCCGCTGGTCATCGACCCGCGCTACACCGTGGATATCGACAACCTGTCCGACTGGACAAAATATGAAGCACTGGTTAGCAGCGGGCTGGAAATCGTCTCGCCAGGCCCGGCTTTCAGCCGCAAACGCTCCATGCCCGAGAAGATCGAGCTGGTCATCTGCGACTTCGATGGAGTGATCACCGACAACCGTGTCTGGGTGGACCAGGATGGGACGGAAATGGTCGCAGCCTACCGCAGTGACAGCGTCCGGGTGAAGGAGCTGCGCGCCATTGGCATCGACGTGATGATCCTGTCCTCCGAGCCGAACCGGGTTGTGGAGGCGCGCGCCCGCAAGATGGGCGTGGAGGCGATCCACGGCATTGCCCTGCACGACAAGGGACGCGTGATGCGCGAGGTCCTGCAGCAGAAGAATATCCAGGCGGAGAATGTCATCTTCATCGGCAACGATATCAACGACCTGCCATGCTTCGAAGTGGCGGGCTGGTCGGTTGCTGTCGCCGATGCATTCCCGGATGTGATCCGCGCCGCCGACTATGTCCTTCGTAAGCCCGGCGGCCACGGCGCGCTCAGGGAAGTCTGCGATTTGATATTAAACAAAGAAAACAAACCTTAAAGGTCTTGAAGACCGTTAGGGTTTTACAAGGAGAACAACAATGACTCGTGAAGTGAAAATCGGGAACCGTCTGGTGGGCGACGGCCATCCTGCCTATGTGATCGCCGAGATCGGCATCAACCACAACGGGGACCTGGACATTGCGAAACAAATGATCGACGCCGCCGTCCATGCCCGGGCGGACGCGGTCAAATTTCAGAAGCGTACACCCGAGGTGGCTACGCCGCTCGAACAGCAGAACCAGATGCGCGAGACACCCTGGGGTTACATCAGCTATCTGGACTATCGCTATAAGGTGGAATTCAACGAGGACCAGTATTGTGAGATCGACCGCTACTGCCGCGAAAAGGGCATCGCCTGGATGGTCTCGGTCTGGGATGAGCCTTCCGTGGATTTTATGGAAAAGTTCGATACACCGGCCTACAAAATTCCATCTGCCTCACTCACTGATTCAGAATTGATCCGGAGGGCGCGGGCAACCGGCAGGCCATTGATCTTGTCCTCGGGCATGTCCACAATGGAGCAGATCCGAAAAGGCGTGGACGTTTCGGGAGACAAAGATCTTGTCCTGCTGCACTGCACCAGCACCTATCCCTGCGAGCCGGAGGAGCTGAACCTGAAAATGGTGGAAACGCTCCGTAATGAATTTCCCAACATCCCCATCGGCTATTCCGGCCATGAGGTGGGCCTCGTCCCTTCTGCGGTCGCTGTGGCATTTGGGGCCTGCATGGTGGAACGCCACCTGACCCTGGACCGCGCCATGTGGGGCTCGGACCAGGCAGCCTCGGTGGAACCCGGCGGCTTCGAGCGCCTGGTGAAATACATTCGCGTGACAGAAGCGTCGCTGGGCGATGGTATCAAGAAGGTCTATCCCAGCGAGCAGAACTCGATGAAGAGACTGAGACGCCTCACTGGCGAAGATTAATGGACCACAGAGAGGCGAAGACACAGCGAAATTGCCAATCTAGTGTCTGTATGTATTACTAAATGAATCCGATCAAACAGCTTCGCCGTGCCGTCCGACCCGCAGGGAAAAGCCTGCAGGCGATGGCGCGTTGGAAGCGGCTGTCCTTCGACGAGGCGCCGCCCATCTTTGGCAATTCCAAGCCCAAGAGCGGATCGCACCTGCTGCTGCAGATCCTCAACGGCTTTACCCAGATCATGCCATATCGGTATGTGGACGGGGATCCGGTGCGCACGATCGAGAAGGACGGTGGACGGCGGATCGTGGAGGATGTGCTGGCGGATCTGAAGGCTGTGCCGCGCGGGGTGATTGGCTGGGGATATGTAGAGGCGACGCCAGAGAATGTTGCGTTTTTGTGCAGGTCGGAGCGTGTCAATTATTTCATTTATCGTGACCCGCGCGACATGCTCGTCTCCCAGGTTTTCTTTGCCACGGATATGCATGAAGAACATGGCATGCACGAGTATTACCAGTCCCTGCCTGATTTTGGCGAGCGTCTCAAGGCGGCCATTACCGGCATCGACCGGGATGGGCTGCGCATGGTCAGCGTAAAACAGAGGTACGAAGGCGTTTTCCAGTGGCTGGAGCAGAAGCACGTCATGTGCCTACGCTTCGAGGATTTGATCGACAACCGCCAAGGAACGTTGGATGCCATGCTCCACGAAGTGGAACGGACAGGCTACAGGATCCCGACGCCGCGTGAAAAAGCGCTTTCCATCCTGGTGGAGGCGATCCAGCCGCGTAAGAGCCATACCTTCCGCTCGGGAAAGACTGGCAGCTGGCGTGAGCATTTTACAGAGAACCATAAAACCTTATTCAAGAATGTTGCAGGAGACCTGCTGATCCGGCTCGGGTACGAGAAGAATAACGACTGGTAGAACCGGGATTCGGGCTTACAAAACCCATAATTACGAACTGTCATTTCCATACCTGAGACGGGTCTCTTCGCCGGGCGGGAATCGTATACTTTTCAGATGGTGACCCTTCAAGACACAGGAGCACAAAGCGTACCCGCCGTCAGACCTGCCATTTCCACGCCGACCCGGATGCCGAGCTTCTTCAGCGCCTTCCGCTACCTGGGCGGCAAGGCCCTCAGCATTCTGGCCACGATCTTCATCGGAGTTTTCCTTACCATCCTGATCGTAAATTACCCGCAAGGACGGGATGGCTCGCCAGCCCAGTCTCCTTTTCAGGTCCGGCTGGAGGGGGAGATCCAGGCGGCAGTGGAAGAGGGCATCGGTCAGGGGCTTATTCCCGTGGATGCCTTTGGAACCCCGGACCCGGAGGCAGTCGATGACCTGGTGGCACGGCTGCGGGAGGATGCAGGGCTGGATCTCCCAAACGCCCCGCGCTACCTGCTATGGACAGTCAAGGCGCTCTCCTTCGACTGGGGCGAATTGAATTCGGCCCTCCTCCCCTACGAGAATGCCGGGGGATTGCGCGAGGAGCTGGCTTC
Organism: Anaerolineales bacterium; assembly: GCA_036261375.1. Lineage (GTDB taxonomy): Bacteria > Chloroflexota > Anaerolineae > Anaerolineales > Villigracilaceae > Defluviilinea. The sequence continues at coordinate 11,920 of DATAKV010000362.1, read as the reverse complement.
CAACATTGTTCTTCAATTCCTGCCCAACACACTCCTGCTGGTGGGGACGGCCTACCTACTGGTATTCCTGATCGGTATGCCCACCTCTCTGTATCTGGCCCGCCACTACGGGGGCTGGGTGGACCGGTTTATGTCGCTGCTATCGCCGATCTCGTCTGTGCCGAGCTGGGTATTCGCTATGCTGCTGGTAACGATCTTCGCCGTGCAATTACGCTGGCTGCCGGTCACAGACATGTTCAGCCCCTTCAGACCGACCGAACCGATCCCCTATCTCCTCGACCTGGTCAAGCACATGATCCTGCCGGTCTCCGCGCTGGTGCTGAGCCTGCTGTTCCAGCTGGTCTTCACCTGGCGGACCTTCCTCGTCATCTATTCCGAGGAGGACTACGTAGACCTGGCCCGCGCAAAAGGCCTGGAGCCGCGCCTGCTTGAAAAACAGTACATCCTCCGGCCGGCCCTTCCCTATATCGTCACCAGTTTTGCCACCAGTATGATCAGTTTCTGGCAGCTTACGGTAGTGCTGGAAAAGATCTTCAATTGGCCGGGCCTCGGCCTGCTGTATATTGAAACCCTGCCCAACTACTGGAATGAAAATGTCTCCTATGGCGACCTGATGGTTGTCGTCCAGATCGTGGTCACCTTCTCTTATCTGCTTGGGGTTCTAGTGTTCCTGCTCGACATAGCCTATGTGATTATGGATCCGCGCATCCATCTCGTTCCAAAAAGCAACCTGGCCCAGATGAGTGCGCGGATCAAACCCAAATGGGAACCTGTAAAACGGTTTCAGGCCTGGAGGAGGGATAGAATCCTGGCTCGCGCCCAGCCGGTTTTGCGCCGCCCGAAGAAGCGGGTTTCCCTTATCCATCGCTTTCCCCAGAACTCAAAAGAGTGGCTGCACGAGATGCGTGAACGGACACGATTGTTCGCCCATCAACTGCTCCACTACCCATCTGCCATCTTTGGATTGGTGGTGATCACGTTTCTGTTGGCAGGCTCCCTGTACGCGATCCTGTTCCTGCCGTATGAGCAGATCGGCGTCGATTTCGAACAAGACTGGTTGAGCGGCCGCAACTTTACACCCCGGACTGCCGCGCCTGCCTGGACCAATCTCTTTCGTTTCCCGCCGCGCCTTTCCACCCTCATCCTGAATGAAAACAGTGAAGAGGCAAGTATCTCCACCCGCCTGCTAGAAAACGGCTGGGTGGAAAAAACGATCACATTCCAGTTCGATTATTCCTACCGGGAGACTCCCAGCGATGTCTTCGTATATGTCGACACTGCCTATACAGAGAAATTTCCGTTCGTCTCCTTTGAGTGGATCACCCCTGATGGGAGGGCGATCGATCTGAAACCGAGAGCGGTCGCCGGAGATGGGAACTACAATCTGAAAGACGGAATACCCACCCAACGGCTTTTGACCGAAAACCCTGAATGGAAGAACTGGTTCGCGACGGACGGCCCGTATCCCACACCGCCCTACAAACTTCTGTTTGCAGATCCAAACTCCGCCGATGATGTGCCGCTTCGTGGAACGTATCAGTTTAAAGTAACAGGTTTGCTCTTCGAGGAGGAAGGAGATGCCCAGCCGCATCTCGTCATGCTGGGACAGGTCTATGGAATAGCCGGAACCGATTTCTGGCGGCGGGACCTGACCGTGCCGTTGTTCTGGGGGATGCCCTTTGCCCTACTGATCGGTTTTATAGGCACCCTGCTGACCACACTGGTAGCCATGCTGCTGCCGGCAATCGGCGTGTGGTTTGGCGGCTGGGTGGACGGCCTGGTCCAGCGGCTGACCGAGATCAACATGGTGCTGCCGGGGCTGGCGATCGCCGTGCTAATCTATGCTTTGTTTTTTGTGAACATCTGGGTCATCCTGGCGATCGTGGTTGTGCTCAACGCAATGGGAGCCCCGATCAAGACATTCCGCTCCGCCTTGCTGCAGGCAAAGGAGGCGCCCTACATCGAGATGGCGCGCTCCTATGGTGCCAGCGATTTCCGCATCATCACCCGCTACCTGGTGCCGCGTATCCTGCCGGTGCTCATCCCGCACCTGGTCATGCAGATTCCCACATTCATTTTCCTGGAAGCTACGCTGGGATTTTTCAACATCCGCTCTTACCATCCATCCTGGGGAAAGATCATTTACGAAGGGCTTTCCGAAGGTGCTCTATATGGATCTCCCTACTGGGTGCTCGAGCCGATTTTCCTTCTGCTTCTGACAGGGCTGGCGTTTGCCATGCTGGGCTCGGCCCTCGAGCGCATCCTCAACCCGCGCATCATCGATACCCTGCCGGCCACCGGGAAAGCAGGCTGACACTGTTTGATGTGTCAGCCTGCAGGACGTACTTCAGCTTGAATACCTCCTTTCCGATGACCTTATGAATACGATTTGGCAATGCTCATCAGCATGAGCTGTCCGCCGTCTTCGCCTTGGCCGTTATTGGCCATCAGCTGGAAATAGCGGAGGGCGGCCGGGTCGTCCAGTGCCTTTTGCATGGCCTGTTCCACGCTTTCGCGGCTCTCCCAGTAGGCGATATCCGCCCAGGTGCCGTCGCCGTTGCGGACCAGGTCGCGGCGCAGGAATCCCTTCTGCTGGCTGAGGAACCTCTCCTGCAAAGCGTCCGACGCGGCAATAAACGTCGGTTCGTCCACACCCTCGGCGAGCTTGAAGGGCGCGAACTCGATGATCTGGTTTTTCGTGCTGTTCATTCTGACATCCTTTCCTTTGGTTTTCCCGCATTCTACAGCAGCTGTGTGACAGCCCTATGTCAACAGGTCTGCCAGTTTCTGGGCGGTTTCGCGCAGGCTTTTGCGGAGATCCCTCGGTGACAGGACCTCCGCCGCTGCACCCCAGCTCAGGATCCAGGGTGTGAGCTCGGAGGTGTTGTGGACGCGGTAGGTCATGGTTACACCCTCCTGCTCGGGAGGCGCCTCACTTTGAAATCCGTAATGCTGCCGCTCACGCACCCAGCGGACGGCCTCCGGTTTGAAACGGATCTTCACTTCAACTGTTTTTTCCTGCGCCGGCCTGACTACCCGCCGCTTCGAGAAAAACTCATCCTTGAGGACCAGCACTTCCAGCCGCGAGAGCCGGAAGGCGCGGATGCCCTTCCGCAGCCGGCAGTAGCCCTCCAGGTACCAGACGCCATCCGAGTAGAACAGCTGGTGCGGCTCCACATCCCGCTCGGTGACCTGCTCCTTCTGGTAGGGAAGGTAGCGAATATGGATCACCCGTTTTTCCCGGATCGCCTTTTGCAGGATCAGAAGCTGGGGATCGTCGAGGTCGAACTTCTGGGTGGGCGTGATGAATCCGATGACATCGGTCAGCGCCTCGGCCCGGACCCGGACGGAGTCCGGCAGCGCGACCGTGATCTTGGCCAGGGCCTGGTCCGCGCCGTGGATGAGCGAGCCGGCTGCCTGCTGGGTCAGGAGACGCGACCCGAGGATCAGGGCAACGGCCTCGTTCCCTGTGAACATCAGCGGCGGGATGTAATAGCCTTCCACCAGCTCGAACCCCTCGCCGGGCAGCGCGGCCAGCGGGATGCCCATCTGGTTCAGCGCCGATAGATCCCGGTAGATGGTCCGCTTGCTGACCTCGAACTGCTCCGAAAGGTCCTGGGCGCGGACGCGGCGCTTGTGCTGGAGCGTCAATAGGATGGCAAACAGGCGGTCAATGCGGTTCATGGCTTGTTACCGTATAATAGCGGAATACAAAGTGAAAATCAACCGTCCATGAATCGACTCAACGAATTCTTTATCCAGCGTCTCAAACGAGGACTGGTCCGCCGGCTTAACAATCGAAAGATCGCATCCATCGCCCGGGAGGTGGCGCGCAGAGAGCCTCCATCGCCGGGCGCGCCTGTTGTCTTCTTCAAAGCCTCCACGGGCATCGACGATCTCTCCTGGAACAGCGGTTTTCACCTGCTGGCCTCCTGGGCCTTGCGCCTGAAGAGTATCCCGGTTGCCTACTTCGCCTGCCAATCGGGGATGAGCCACTGTGTGCTGGGCACCAATCGGGACAATGTTCGCCAGCCGCCGCCGTGCCGGTCGTGTATTTATCAATCGAAGACGCTGTATACGGACGTTCCAACGTTGGAACGTTCAAACATCCAACATTCCGGCGTACATTGGTTTACGTTCGTCCGGGATGGACAGCTTGAAACGGCGATAAAAAATCTCTCACTGCAGGATCTGATGAACTTTGAGTGGCAGGGTGTCCCTCTTGGCTCTCTCTGTCTCCCTGGCCTGCGCTGGATCCTGCGCATCCATCACTTAAACGACGATGAACCGACACGCTATCTTTTACATGAATACATCCTCTCGGCCTGGAATGTGGCACAGAAATTTTCAGGTTTTCTCGACCGGGTCCAGCCGCGGGCAGTAGTGGTATTCAACGGCCAGTTCTACCCCGAAGCGACGGCGCGCTACGTTGCCCAGCAGCGCGGATTGCGGGTCATCACCCACGAAGTGGGACTGCAGCCCGCATCCGCTTACTTCACAGGCGGCGAAGCGACTGCCTACCCGATCCACATCCCGGACGAGTTCGAACTGGATGACGAACAGAATACAAAGCTGGATGCCTATCTCGCCCGGCGTTTCCAGGGCGATTTCACAATGGCAGGCATCAAGTTCTGGTCCGACATGAAGGGATTGGACGAGTCGTTCTTGCAGAAAGCAACAGGCTTCAAACAGATCGTTCCCATTTTCACCAACGTCATCTTCGATACCAGCCAGCCGCATGCCAACACAGTCTTCGAAGATATGTTCGATTGGCTTGATCTTATCCTGGAGGTGATCCGCGAACATCGGGATACGTTATTCGTCATCCGTGCCCACCCCGATGAATTGCGCGTGAGAAAAGCCAGCCGCGAGACGGTAGCGGGCTGGGTCGAGAGCCGAGGCGTGGACATAGAGCCGAATGTAATCTTCGTCGACCCGCGCGAGACTCTGAGCTCCTACGAGCTAATCCAGAGATCGAAATTCATTATGATCTACAACTCAACCATCGGCCTGGAGGCTTCGATCATGGGCGCGGCCGTCTTGTGCGCGGGAAAGGCACGCTTCACACAATATCCCACGGTTTTCTTCCCGCAGACCATCGATGGTGTACGAAGGAAGATGGAAGAGTTCCTAAACGCGGAAAAAATAGAAGTCCCGGAAGAGTTCCAGCGCAATGCCCGCCGGTTTTTGTACTATCAATTGTTTCGGACATCGCTGCCGTTCGGCGATTTCCTGGAGCCTTCTGTCCGTACAACGCAGACCCGACTGAAGTCGTTTCATCTGGATGAGCTCTTGCCTGAAAACTCAAAAGCCATGGAAGCGATATTCGATGGGTTGTTGAACGATGGTGATTTTCTGTTGAAGGAATAAGCTTTGACCACAATCCCCAAAAGGATGGGGACAGGCGGTCACCAAGGCGCACTAAGGCCTTTGGTTTGAATCAAGACCGCCGCTCTCGAGCGGCGGCTTTATTTCTACCAGGGGAGTGGCTCTGTTTCGATATCACGTTTCCACAAATCATAAATAGATTGGACCACTTCCGGGCTCAACTGTTTGTCCGCCGCGGCGAAGTTGTCCAGAGCCTGTTCCACGGTCTTGGCGCCGGGGATGACCGTCGATACCTCGGGCTGGGCCAGAACGAACTGCAGCGCGGCGTGGGCGAGTGAAGTCCCTTGCGGAACGAGGGCGGCGAACTTTTCGACCAGCGCAGCACGGCGGGCAAGGACTTCCGGTGACCAGCGGCTGCGGATGTCGTCGAACTTGTGGTCACCGCGGTAGCGACCGGAGAGCCATCCCGAATCCAGCGGCACTTTGACGATCAAGCCCATGCCCCGGGCCTGCGCCTTCGGGAAGGCGGGCAGGACTTCCTGGTAGAGGGCGTTGAAGAAGACCTCGGCGGCCTTGCTCTGCGTCGTGTCCAGTACATTTTCCAGTTCAACACGCCAGTCGAGGGAAACGCCGTACTCGCGGATTTTTCCCTCGGTCTTGAGCTTTTCCAGCTCTCCATAAAGTTCGGCCGAGACATTTCCATCCATCAGCTCGCGCGGCGGGTTGTGCAAAAGCAGGATATCCACGTAATCGGTTTGCAGTCTTTGAAAGCTGCCCTCCAGCACGGGGCGGACATGCTTCGCCTCGAAGTCACGCCTGCCATCTTCTCCATAATGGCTGAACTTGGTGCAAAGGATGACATCCTTGCGTACGGATTTCAGTCCTTCACCAAGCAGTTCCTCGCTCCGGCCTCTGCCGTAACCGGGCGCGGTGTCAAAGAAGTTGCAGCCTGCCTCGAGCGACTTGTGAACGATCTCCAGCGCTTCTTTCTTATCATCGATCCCCCAATCAGGGTTGGCCAATTGCCAGGCGCCAAGACCCACCTCGGAGACCTGCATGCCGGTATTCCCAAACGGACGAAGTTTCATTGTATTCTCCCTAAAAAGCCTTGCGAAAAGATCCTTCGGGCTCCACCCTCAGGACAAGCCTTCGCAAGGCTTCCGGCTATTATCTTCCCAACAACGTATCGATCTCTTTCATCTGCTCCGGCGTCAGGGGACCGAACTCCATAGCCCTGGCATTCTCTTCCACCTGGGCGACGGTCTTGAAACCGGGGATCGGTACAGTCTTGTCACTGCGTGCCCAAATCCAGGCCAGGGCACCCTGCACAAGCGTGCGTCCGCTGCTGGTCAGGATCTCACGGATCTTATCCAGCTGGTCGAGCGTGGGGGCAAAGAAATGGTCGCGCGACCACTCATCGTTGCGGACGTCATTCTGCGGAAATACTGCGTCCTTCGCATATTTACCGCTCAGCGCCCCGCGCGCCAGCGGACTGCGGTTGACACTGGCCAGGTTCAGCTCCTCACACAGCGCGATCATCTCGGGTGCATCGAGGACCACGTTCAGGTCATGCTGGATGGCAACGCAGTGTTTTCCCTCCGCAAACAGGCGCGCCCCTTCCACCGAGTCCGTGCTCCAGCCGTAATAACGGATCTTGCCATCCTTCACAAGCGATTCGAGCAGATCCATCATGGCAGGTACTTTTTCGATCTCATAATTCCAGACGTGTAATTGGTAGAGGTCGATCACGTCCGTGTTCAGGCGGCGCAGGCTGGCTTCACATTCCTCGCGGACATACTTGAGGTGATCGTCTTCACGAAAGGTAACGCGTTTTTCGGTCTCATTGACGTTGAAGCCAAATTTCGTGGCGATCACGGCCTGGCCGCGTTGGCCTTCGAGGGCGCGCGCCAGGATCCGCTCGCTGTGACCCGTCCCGTAGTTGGCGGCGGTGTCGAAGAAGTTGACACCCAGGTCGAGAGCGCGATGGATGGCGCGGACAGACTCGTTGTCGTCGATATCGCCCCAGCCGCCCTGGCCTTCCAGCCAGAACCAGGGGCCTCCGATCGCCCAACATCCCAGCCCCAGGGCACTGACCTGCAGCCCGGAGCGTCCGAGTGTCCTTCGCATTGTATTGGTTGTTGTCGTCATATCTATCTCCTTTAGGATTTCTCGAGTTCTTTTTGTGCAACAATCTGTCCGTAGATTTCGATCTTGTACTGCACCAGCTTTAGATGTTCATGAAGCTCGTCGATGTGCTGCTCCACCTGGTCCCGCAGTGCCTTGAGCATTTCCAGGCGTTGGGGCAGGGTCTCGTCTCCCTGCCGCTGGAGCTCGGCGTACCTTTGCATATCGCGGATGGACATGCCCGTGGCGCGCAGCTTGGTGAGGAAGTCGATCCAGCCGATATCTTCCTCTGTATACCGGCGGCGCGTGTTCTCCTCTCGGTCGATGGGATGGATCAGCCCGATCCGCTCATAGTAACGCAGGGTGTGGGCGCTTAAACCGGTCGCTTCGGCCGCTTCGTGGATGGTGAGTCTGTCTTTTGGGAATTCCATGGTCTCAAGTGTACATCTTAGAGTGTACTCGAAGTCAAGGCTTCTGGTAGTGATATATGTATGGATTCTGGATGGGATACAATCCTTTGCATGACGATCCGTAAATTACAACCTGATGAATCCCTTTTGTATCGAGCCCTCCGTCTTCAATGCCTGAAGACGGAGCCAGACTACTTTGGATCCACCTACGAAGAGGAATCAAGCACGCCCAAATTGAAATTCGAATCGTGGATCGAGCAGGAGGATCCAGACCATATCATGTTCGGTGCGCTCGATGGTCAGATGCTGGTAGGTATTGTCGGTTTTATGCGCCAGGAGAGGCAGAGAGCGCGTCACCGCGGGGAAGTGGTGCAGATGTATGTGGACGCAGCCCACCGCGGACAGCGCCTCGGGGAGGGCCTGCTGCGCGGATTGTTAAATCATGCATTCACGTTGGAAGGAGTCGAGCAGGTCCAGTTGAGCGTGGTGGCCCACAATCGGGCCGCGATCCGGCTTTATGAAAGGATCGGATTCCGGACGTTTGGGGTCCAGCCGAACTATTTCAAAGTGGGAGTTCACTATTTCGACCAGCAGTTTATGCAGCTATTGAAAGGCGATTTTCTAACCGAAAATCGGTGACATTTGGTCATTACCGCCCGGGGGAAAAACATTAAGATGACGGTACATCGTACCCAACCCGTTCAGCAGGGGATGAGCGGGTGTCATCTGTCCAAGGAGGAAAATACTTTGAAACGTTTCCTGTCCCTGTCTCTTTTGCTGTTGATCGGGCTGCAGGCTTGTGGCGTTTTGCCAGCTCCAGCTGCAACTGCCACGCCTGCGCCAACGGCCACCCCTTTACCGACATCCACATCGCTGCCCACCGAGACGCCCACACTCGTCCCCACATCCACACCGGATAGAACGGCAACAGCCGCGGCCGAGGCAGCTCAGGTCTCTGATTCCATTAGGAAGGAACTGGATGACCTGCTTGGCGACACCGAGATTCCGTATGAGGACGGTCACCTGGCCTGGAACCAGGGCAAGCCGCTCCGGGTCACTCTGAAGGGACCGAGCTGGGAGTATGTGGAGATCGATCAGGACCTGGTGGGGAAGAATTTCATCCTGAAGTCGGATGTGACCTGGGAGGCCTCCGGTATCATTATCTGTGGTGTGATCTTCCGCTCGGAGGACGATCTGGAAAAAGGGAAGCAGTATAAGTTTTCCTACCTGCGCCTCTCCGGTCTGCCCGCCTGGGCGATCGAAGTGTTCGAGTTTGGACAGTTCAGGAATTCGCCGACGAAGACCCAGTACTCCAATTCCATGAACCAGGGGAACGGGGCGACGAACCAGGTCGTGCTGGTGGCACAGGATGAGCAGTTCACGCTGTTTATCAACCGCGTCCGCCAGGGCCGCTATTATGACAACAGCAAGCAGCGCTTGGACGGCACCTTCGCCTTCCACGGCTCACAGGATTCCGGCGAAGGCACCTGCGACTTCGAAAACTCCTGGGTGTGGGCCCTGGAATAAGCTGGGGAAGCCTACCCTTTAAGACGGATGCGCCTCAAGGCCATCCGTCTTTTGTTTTGTCATGATCTGTTCCAAAAAATCGGAGTGTTTATGGTAGAATATTTAGAACATTTTTTCTGTTTCCAACGAGAGGAGAGTGTTATGGGCAAAAAGGTAATGGTCTTCGTAGGAACGCAAAAGGGCGGCTTTATCTTTGACAGCAACGCCAAAAGAGAACAGTGGCAGGTCAGTGATATTCATTTCAAAAGCTGGAACGTCATGCACATCCAAATGGATCCGCGCGACCAGCGCCTGCACGCCGCCACCAGTCATTTTGTCTACGGCCCTACCACTCACTATTCGGATGACTTCGGAAAAACATGGACGCAGGCGAAGCAGGTGCCTCTCCTGACGCGCTCCTCGAAGTCCGGGCGCCCGGCCAGCACGGTGGAGGAAGCGTTCCGCTCGGAAGGCGGTGACAGTGTGAAGGAAATCCCTGAGAAGATGATCAAGGTCTGGAACATCAAGCCGGGACGCGAGAGTGAGCCCGGCGTCCTGTATGCCGGCGCCCAGCCTGCCAGTTTGTTCGTCTCCCGTGACCGCGGCGAGACCTGGACCCTGAACGAGAGCCTGTACGACCATCCCCAGCGCGGGGAATGGAATCCCGGCGCCGGTGGCCTGACCCTGCATACTATTTTGCTCGACCCCACCGATCCTAACCGGATGTATATCGCGGTCTCAGCCGCAGGCTGTTACCGCACCGACGATGGCGGCCAAACGTGGGCACCCTATAACAAGAATGTGCGCGCCGACTTTATGCCTAACAAGTTCCCGGAGTTCGGGCAATGTGTGCACAAGATGGCGATGCATCCTTCCACCCCGAATTTGCTCTACCAGCAGAATCACTGCGGTGTATATCGCAGTGACAATTACGGCGAGGACTGGATCGATATCGGCGAAGGCCGCCTGCCTGCCCGTTTTGGCTTCCCGATCGCGGTCCATCCTACGGACCCGAAAACGGTCTACGTGGCGCTTGAGGAGAGCGATGAATACCGCATGAGCGTGGACGGGAAGTTCTCGGTCTGGCGCAGCCGGGATGCCGGTGAATCGTGGGATCGGCTTACGAAGGGCCTGCCCGACAAGGCGCACCTGGTCGTCCTGCGCGAAGCGATGGCGACCGACAGCTTCGAGGATGCCGGTATCTACGTCGGGAGCAGCACCGGGCAGCTGTTTTACAGCCGCAACTCCGGCGATACCTGGGAGCTGATGGCGGACTTCCTGCCGCCCATCCAGTCGGTGGAAGCAGCGGTCGTCGAGGAATAAAACTGTATATTCTATAGTGTTCACCCCGGCTGCACGGCCGGGGTGGCTTTTTTAAAGTACTATCTTTTTCGTTCCTGGAGGATAATATAGATAGAGAATTCTCATGAAAGATCTATGCATGGATGATCGGATTGCCATTTCCCGTTTGAAGCAGGCTGATTTCAAGGCCCTGGAGATACTGGTACATCGCTACCAGGTGCAGGCTGTACAGGCCGCCTACCTGATCGTCCGTGACCGGGTACTGGCGGAGGATATTGCCCAGAATGCTTTCCTCAAAGCGGCGGAACATATCCACCAGTTCGATGAGGAGCGCCCATTCGGGCCGTGGTTCTACAGGATCGTGGTCAACGACGCGGTCAAGCTCGCCAGAAAACAAAAGCGGACCGTGTCCCTTGACGAGCAACTGGACGAGCGCGTGACCCAGACCGCTGCCTGGCTCCGGGATCCGTCGCTGCCGCCGGAACAACAGATCGAGCAGGCGGAGTTACGCACGGTCATCCTGGATGCAATGCAAACGCTCCTTCCGGAACAACGTGCTGTGATCGTCATGCGCTATTTCCTCGATATGAGCGAAGCGGACATTTCGGCCCGGATGGACCGGCCGCTGAGTACCATCAAATGGTGGCTGCGAGAGGCGCGCAAACGCCTGCGCAGCCGGATGCGTGCTTCGCAGTTCGAAGAGGGCAGCTAGGAGAGACCATGGAAAAGAAGGAACTCAAATCCCTTTTGCAGGACGCAGTGGAACATGAACTTCCATCTTCGCAGATTGATCTCCTGCCCGGCCTGAAGGAACGCCTCCTTGCGGGAACAAACCAACAAGGAGAAAAAATGAATCGAATATATTCACGGCGCATTTCGCGCCTCGCACTGGCGGCCCTCGCCGCTGGCGCCTTACTGGCAGTTGCCTCCACCACCTCGCAGGGACGCGCCCTGGCTCAGGAAGTTTTACAATTTTTCAGGCGTGCCGACAGTTACGAGCGCCCGCTGCCTCCCGGCCAGGTGCCTGGCACACCGGACCCCTCCGCTCCGACCGCCATGCCGCCAGCTCCGCTTGTGAGAATAGAGGAGGCCGAGGCACTGGCCGGGTTCGATGCCAAGGAATTACCCACCTTGCCGCAGGGGTTTGCCTTCGCCGGTGCCAGGGCTCAGATGGGTGGGCTGACCATTGAATACAATGCCGAGGGCGGCGGTGGAGCGCTGATCATCAACGAATCCACCCAGGGTTTCAT
>DATAKV010000353.1:0-1824 GCA_036261375.1 Anaerolineales bacterium | reverse complement strand
CGTCATGGATGGAGGCCGCGGCTTGGACATCCCCTTTGCGAAAGGAACACTATTCGTGTGCAGATCCAGCCCTGTATATAGAAAATGATAATAGGAGAAAGACATATGAACGTTTCCCGTTTTTTCGTATTTACCTCACTGATCCTGGTCCTGTTGACCGCCGCCTGTGCCGCTGAAGAAGGCGCCACGCCAACCCTTGTGGGAACCACCCTGCCGGGTGAAAGTGACCTGACAGCCACTTCGTTCGAAACGGAAACCACTGAGACCGCTGAAACCGCCACAGGGGATGGCACGGTGATTGCCGAGGGTACAGCCACAGCCGATGGATCCCCGACAGTCGCTGTCACGGATACAGCCGCCACCGCTGCTGGCTCACCTACAGCCGGTACAACCCAGACTCCTGGCATCCCGGTGACCGGATCGGATATCGTTCTGGTGGAATGCCAGTTCTGTGTGGATACCTGGGCGCATGCTCTGCTGGTGCTGCCGGATACGGCAACCTTCGAGATCGTTTCTCCGGCTCCTGCCACCACTACATCTACCACGGCTGATACGACACCGAATTGTTCCACCGTGGAAGTGAACAACGGCCGGCAGATCGTGCTCTGCAGCGGCCCGGAAACGACCCCCCTTACGCTCAATGTCTGTACGGATGTCAATACCTGTACGGACGTCCCGATCGATCTGATGGCCTGTCCGCTGGACCAGCAGCCGGCCACAGGTTCAGGGGCCGTCCCCGGCCAGACCGAGCCTGCCGGAACGGAGGATGCAGCAGCCACAACAACCTCCACTCCCGGGGTTGTGATCAGCACCGCAACTCCGTAATTATGAAACTAAACAACGCCCTGCGTTTCAGGGCGTTGTTTTTTTGATGTCTTATTCTTAGCGGCGCAGGCGGCGTACCAGCCAGAAGACAGCCAGGAAGAAACCGATCACAAACAATAGAACAAGGGCAATTACCAGGACCAGATTGAATGCAATCCGGGTCCGGCCCGGGTTCGGCTGTACTTCGATGGCAAGGAAGTCCGTCCTTTCAATGAGAGAGCCGTCGGGCGCCAGGGCATTGACCACGATATCCACCGCATGCGTGCCCGGTTCACGCGGGGTCCAGGTCATGGAAACGTTTTGTCCGACGGGAAAGTCGAGCGTTTCGATCTCGCCATCCGGATGCCTGATCATGGCCTGTGCCTGGGTGATCTCCAGGGCCTGACCGTTCAATGTTACGTTGGCGCTGAATTCCAGGCCATCATTGATCTGCGGGACGAGGGTTGCGGATGACGTGTCGAGTCTTGCTCCGCCGACAAAATAAACCGATATGGCGAAGTCAGTGCCAGTCGGGGGTGTAGATTCCGTAGCCTGGATGGTGATCCGCCAGGGACCGGGACGCGGGTTCTGAAAGCCGTACCCAAGGTACAGCAGGGAGGAGGGATCCTCAATGCGGATAAATCCATTGGCTTGCGGATCCAGCTCGATGATATTGCCGCTCGCGCCGCGTACGATGGTCGTCACCGAGCGGGAGGAGTCATACAGCGCAAAGGAAGCGACCGTCACACCCGGTTCGACGTTGATCGTCAATTCGCTGGAGCCGCCCGCATCCACCCGCCCGGTATAGACGCGCGTAAAATCGAGGAGCGAACCGCTGCCTGAAACGGAAGCCGGGTCCGGCTGGGAGACGAACGAACCGGCCGGTTTTTGCAGGAGGGGTTTGACAAAATCCGCAAAGGCCGAATCCGACAGGGTCAGATCGCTGTGGATGGCCTCCAGCTGTGAAGACTGCAGCTCGATGGCATTGATGCTGTCAAAGGAAACTACCGTGTCATTTGG
>DATAKV010000350.1:0-13533 GCA_036261375.1 Anaerolineales bacterium | reverse complement strand
TAGATAGTCATGCAGCACTCTGTAGGTGACTGTGGTGTTCACCTCTCGAAAACCACGTTGAAAGACGCGGTTTTTGTTTTCCAAAATTGTAGGGGGTCCATTGTAGTGTTTTCCCTGACGACATTCAGTTGAGTTTCTTCTATAGTGTGTGCATGTTTGATGTTGCCTACTTAAAGAACGGTCTGTGTTGAAAGGAGATTTAATACTATGCGTCCAATAGCGAGAGAAGGTGGAGTACTTTTTAAGATTCATGCCACCCCGCTGAATCGCCTCGATGGCTCCGCCCATGCAGGCACCATCGAAAAGGAGCAATAACCATGAGCCAGTTCTTTTACGAACAAAGAGGCAAAGAGAAAGTGAAGGGCCTATTGGAGGAAGGGCAAAGAAGCCAGGCTTTTTATTGGTCTGGCGCCTCAAAATTGGGTCTTCTTCACAGCCTGCAACGGCTGATTCTACAATTCCTGAATCGCCGATCAAGTGAGCAGGGCCTTTCCAGGCAAAGCCCGAAAATGGATTTCAATCCAATCCCTACCAATAAAGGAGAATAAAACATGGCACGGTATCTCGTTGAACGTACTTTCCCCGATGGCCTCGCCATCCCCATGACTGATGAAGGGGCGCAGGTCTGTCTCACAGTCGTCGGCAATAATGCAACAGATGGAGTGACCTGGGTGCATTCCTATGTCACGCCTGATAAGAAGAAAACCTTCTGCATCTACGATGCCCCCTCGCCGGAAGCCATCCGCAGCGCTGCCAGTCGAAACAACCTGCCCGTGGATTCGATCACACCGGTCAGCGTGCTCGATCCCTATTTCTACCAATAATCCAAGGAGAAAATGTGAAACGCAAAATATTATTCAGTATTGTAGTAATCGCTGTCCTGGCGTTGAGCCTGGTGTCGGCCGTCCGCGCCTCCACTGGCAGCGACCTGGCACAGATTCGGAAGGCGACTGCGCAGTTCCACCGCCCGGAAGCGGCTCGGGCTGCCGGGTATGATCTGCGGGACGGGCTCGACCATTGCTTCAACAACCCCGGCGTGGGCGGGATGGGCTATCATTACATCAATACATCCATTCTGGATACCACCGTGGACCTTCAGAATCCCGAGGCGATGGTCTATATACCGAGCCCTAATGGTCTGCAGCTGGGCGCCGTAGAATATATCGTCCCGGCAGAGGCCTGGGATGCGGAACATGATGAACTGCCTGAGCTGCTGGGACAGCATTTCCACCTGAACGAGGCCCTGGGTGTCTACGTGCTGCATGCCTGGACCTGGAAGAACAATCCTTCCGGCATGTTCGAAGACTGGAATCCAAGGGTATCCTGCCCATAGCATGGGGCATTAATCCTACGAAAAGCGGGCTTGTCGATATCGATGAGCCCGCTTCCCATTCGATTGTATTCCGTGGATCAAATTGCTATACTTGTCTACATTAATTCGGAAAAACACGCGTAGTCATTCAAAAGCTGGATAATATTCAGACGGCGCTTGAATGGGTAACAATCAGCGGGAAAGCCGATGTGGCCTTGGATGTCCTACTAGGAAAGCGAGTGTTTCGGCCAATAGAAGATGCACGGAGAATCTCCTCCGAAGGAAAGACCGGGCATCGGCAAGCGGTCAGCAGCGGGACCATTCCGCCGCTGACTCGTTAAAATTGACATTTAAGGTCTACTCCTGTAAACTCCCTTCATGGATGTAGACCTCGACTTATACCGTCACGAGATCCGCGTGTCCACCAATCCGCTGGTCCGGCTTTCGGCGATCGACATTTCGCCCGACCATCCCCAGCGGACGTTTGTTTTCATCCATGGCTTTGGGGGGCAGGCCGCCCAGTGGCATTATCAGCTGCAAAACTTTTCAATCGGGAATCGGGTCATCGCCCTGGATATGCGGGGTCACGGTCTCTCGGACGCGCCCCGCGCCGGCTATGACATGGACCAGGCAATCGAGGATATGGAAACAGCTCTGACCCTTTTGAAGGTAAAGGGAAAGTTCACCCTGGTGGGACATTCCTTTGGCGGCGCGTGGTCTACGGAATATGCCATCAAACATCCGGATCGTGTGGAACGATTGATCCTCATTGCCACGGCGGGCGAATTCAGGCTGCGGCCGCTCTTCCGCTTTGCGTTGAGCCTGCCGAACTGGATGCTGCGTTCCTTCGGCCCGCTCACCCGCGGCTGGTTGTCGGCTCCACCGACGGTCCTGAAACAAATCTACTCACAGACCATGTCCAAATGGGCGGGCTGGGAACGGTTCAATTGTCTCGAAGTGCCCACACTCGTCATCCGCGGCAACCGTGACGCGGTCTTCCAGAAGCCGTTGTTCGCCAAGGTGACCGAGTCCATCCCCGGGGCGGAGGATGCGGATATCGGGGCGTCGGGTCACATGGTCATGCTGGAGCGGCGCGATGCAGTGAACCGGGCGATCGAGCGCTTCCTCGAAGGCGAGGGCCAGCGCTCCTGGCGGGACACCTCCAGCGATATCCCCAAAAAGAAAACCGAGCGTGACCCGCTTCGCAAATCGCGAGCCTGGCTGGCGCACTATGAGCCGGGTGTGCCCTTTACGATCGCCATCCCCAATATCCCGGTCCACCATGTCCTGCGCTCGTCGGTACGGATGTTTCCCTCCCGGCCGGCGGTGCTATTCGAAGGGATGAGCCTGTCGTATCGCCGCTTGAACCATGAGGTCAACCGTTTTGCCAATGCATTGCTTTCGCTGGGGTTGGGCGAAGGCGCACGCGTGGCCCTGTTGATGCCTAACATCCCGCAGATGGTTATTGCCTTCTATGGGACGATGAAAGCTGGCATGACGGCGGTCTTCGTCCCGCCGGTCATCGAGCCGGAGGAAGTGGTGCGCCAGATCAGGGACTCGGAGTCGGTCGTGCTGGTGACGCTTACCATGTGGACCGGGCTGGCGAAGCAGATTCAGAAGGGAGCCGGGGTACCGCACGTCCTGCTCACCGACCCGGCCGATATGCTGCCTCTTCCCAAGCTTTTGATTTCGCGCTGGCGCAACCGCGCCTTCCAGTTGCCGAATGCCCTGAAGTGGCGAAGGCTTCTAGCCGGGCGCAGCAACAAATCGCCGGGGCTGGAGGTTCGGCCCGAGGACCTGGCGGTGATCATTTACACCGGTGGCACGACTGCTCAGTCGAAGGGTGTGATGCTTTCGCACCGCAACCTGGTGGCCAACGCCCTGCAGACCCGCCACTGGCTCCCGGAAGCTATCGAAGGCAAAGAGCGCTTCCTTTGCGTAGTGCCATTCTTCCACAGCTACGGCCTGACCGGCGCATTGAACGTCCCGGTCTCGATCGGCGCGGCAATGATCCTCAAGCCGCAGTTCCAAATCCTGGATGTGCTGAAGACCATCCGCGCCTACCGGCCAACGATCTTCCCGGGCGTGCCGGCCATGTATGTGGCGATCAATAATTTCCGCGGCGTTCGTAAATACGGTGTTGGCTCGATCAAAGCCTGTATCAGCGGCGCGGGGCCCCTGCCGGTCGAGGTGCAGGAGTCGTTCGAGAAGCTGACCAAAGGCCGCCTTGTCGAAGGCTACGGCCTGACAGAAGCTTCGCCTGTCACCCACGCCAACCCGCTTTCGGAGAACCGGCGCATCGGCACCATCGGCGTCCCGCTGCCTTCCACCGAAGCCAGGATCGTCGACCTTAAACGCCGAACGAGGGAAGTGAAACCGGGGCAGATCGGTGAGCTGGCGGTGCGCGGTCCGCAGGTAATGATGGGGTATTGGAAAGATCCAAAGGCCACCCGGGATGTGCTGACGGAGGATGGCTGGCTTCTGACCGGCGATGTAGCCCAGGTGGATGAGGAAGGCTTCTTCCGCATCGTGGCGCGCAAGGCCGATATGTGGTACGCTTCGCGAGCCAGGCCGGCCGCCCCGGCCTTCCCGCGCGATGTGGAGGAAGTGATCTATGAGATCCCGCAGGTCAAGGAAGTGGCGGTCGTTGGCATCGCCGGGCACCCGTTCGCCTTCGTGATCGCGAACGGATCGAGCGGGGAGCGGCCGACAGCCGCCGCTGTCATTTCGTACTCCAAGCGCAGACTGCCGCCGCACCTGGTGCCCCGCTTTGTGATTTTTATGGAGGATTTCCCGCGCACCTTTATCGGAAAGGTTCTAAGGCGGGAGCTGGCAAAGAGATATGAGAAGTACACAGAAAGCTGAACTCACAATTCCTGCAACTGCACATTACATTCAAAGGGGGCAGGGCACACCCATCATCTTAATCCACGGCATTGCCGCCTCGCACCATGACTGGGACGAGCTGGTTCCGGTGCTGGCGGGCCAGGGTTATGCCTGTTACGCGCTCGACCTGCTCGGCCACGGCGACAGCCCCAAGATGTCTTCGCGCGCCTATCAAATGGACTGGCTGTTCGAGCACTTCTCGAATTGGATGAAGTCGCTGCGCCTGACGGAACCCGCCATCTTGATCGGACATTCTCTCGGCGGGTATCTAGCTTTGGAATACGCGCGGCGCGTCTCCGCCTGGACCCGGGGACTCCTGCTCGTTAACCCGCTTTATTCGATTTCACAGCTTCCCTCCATACTGCGCCGGACGTACCGCCGTCCGCACCTGAGCAGCTTCATCGTCGAGCGGACCCCCGGCTGGATGTTCCGCCTGATCGTGGACGTGACCAGCCTCGCCATGGGACACAGCAGCGGCGCGCTGCATTCCCTGCCGGAGCGGGTCCGGGCCCAGACTGCGCTGGATTACACCCGCACCGCGCCCGGGGTCTATAACATTATCAACACCAATGTTGACCTAAATGGAAACCTGTCGTCCATATCACTCCCCACGCTTGTGGTCTGGGGTGAAAAGGACCAAACCCTTGCGCCCTCTTCCTTCAGCAAGATGGTAAACAAAATGCCCCGCGCCAGGGGAAAAAGCCTGCGCGCAGGGCATGTGCCTCACCAGTCGAACCCGGACGAGTTCAATCCGCTCGTTCTGGAGTTTTTAAAGGGTCTTTCATAATCGTTATTTCTCCGTCATTGCGAGCGGAGCGTAGCAATCTCCTATCACGTTGCTTACGTATATCGAGTGTGAGATTGCTTCGTCGCTCGTTGGGCTCCTCGCAACCCGACGAAAGCAACCGGGAAATGACAATCACACTATCCCTTCGGCCCGGCCTCAGCGAACTTCCTGGCCTGGGAGAGCAGGTTGTCTGCATTCTGGACGACCCGCTTGTTCAGCCCGAGGATAGCCTTCAGCTCTTCGGTTGATAAACGGGACATCTGGTCAAAGGTGTGGACGCCGGCGTTGTTCAGTTTCTTTTCGATCTGCGGACCCACGCCCTTGATCAGCTTCAGGTCATCGCGGTGAGGGACGACCGGTTCCTCCGTGTTCACCGGCGGCGCATCGACCACCGGCAGGGCGGCCGTTTCGATCTGCCGCTCACGGAAGCGTTCGATCGCTCGAGGTGCTTCCAGGCTTTGAATGCGCTGTTTCAGCAGCGCGTTCTCATCTGAGAGCAGCCGGAGAGTATCGTTAAGAAAGACCGCATCCACGATCCAGCGCAGGAACCAGCCATAGAGCAGTCCCACCAGAAAGACTTTCAAGACTCGCATGCCATCATCCTTTCTTTCCCACGGGTGTTCAACCACCCACAAGATGTTTCATTCTCTGTACGTTTCATAACGAAAAAGTGCAGCCAATGACATACTATCACATCCTCGTCTGAAAATGTTCAAAAAACTTTAAGGTAAATCCCCCGTGCGTCCTCTTGTATTGGCTTTGCCTCTATGCTAAAATCTTATCTGTAATAGCCATATGTACGGGGATGCAGAGCACATACGCCCACAGATGGCGGCAACAAATGTTCTATAAACGGAGTAAGCAAAACAATGCGGTGTCCATACTGCCAGCATCCTGATTCCAACTCGCAGGTTCTCGATACGTCTCATGATGCCCATGGAGGCATTCGCAGGCGGCGCAAATGCCTCCACTGCGGACAGCGTTTCAGCACCTATGAGCGCCCGATCCTGGCAACGCCCCTCATCGTCAAGCAGGATGGCACCCGTGAAGAGTTCGATCGTGAAAAATTGTCCCGCGGCATCCGCATCTCGTGTGTCAAGCGGCCTGTCTCCGCAGCAGACATCGAGCGGCTGATCGGCCAGGTCGAATCCCAGCTCCAGAAGCTGGGCAAGTCAGAGGTCTCGTCCCGTGTTGTCGGTGATTTGGTGATTAACGGTTTAAAGGAAATGGACCAGATAGCATACATCCGCTATGCCATTGTGTATCTCGGCCTCGATGATCTGCACTCCATCCGCAACGAAATCGATCATTTACTCGAAAGCTAATTGATGGACAGCCACCCGCCCCAAAGGCCGGAGTGTCGCTGTCTTTTTTTGTTTCTTTTACCATCGCGCTGAGCGGAGCCATCGGCGAAGTCGAAGCAGCGGCAGGATGAACCGTATTCTTTTCGTCCCAGCTTCCTTCGTGGAATGCCTGCTCTCCGCTCAAGATAAAAACTGTTTGAGGAGAGTGTGTTATGGCAAGTAAAGTCGTCATCCCATCCGAGCAGGTTAAGAATGGCCTGCTTCCTACACCGCCGATGCCCAAAGGGCTGCCCAAAGCCGATCTCACCGACAACGCCCGCAAGGTGTTGATGAAGCGCTACGTTCGCCGTGGCGATGATGGCCAGCCCGCCGAGACGGTCGAGGAGATGTTCTGGCGCGTCGCCTACCACGTGGCTCGTGTCGAGGAGCAGTGGAAGGAAGATGTCCACAAGCGCACGGTCGAGTACTACCACTTATTGTCCAGCAAGAAGTTCTTTCCCAATTCCCCCACCTTTACCGGCGCCGGGACGCCACTTGGCCAGCTGGCTGCCTGTTTCGTCCTGCCGATCACCGACGATATGGGACGTGATACGGCCGGCATCTTCCAGACCCTGCGCGACGCAGCCCTGATCCAGCAGACGGGCGGTGGCAACGGCTTCTCCTTCTCACGCTTGCGGCCCAAGGGCGCCACCGTGCAGACCTCCGCCGGCCAGGCGACCGGCCCGGTCGGCTTTTTGCGCGTCTACGACCATGCTTTCGGCGAGATCGCCCAAGGCGGGACCCGCCGCGGCGCCAATATGGCCGTCCTGCGCGTCGACCACCCGGACGTGGAAGACTTCATTACCTCCAAGACCAACGAGAACCAGATCACGAACTTCAATATCTCGGTCGGCATCACCGACGCTTTCATGCAGGCGGTGAAGGAAGACAAGGAGTGGGAACTGCGCTTTCCCGATATCGTCGATATGAAGAAGCACGGCTTCAGCGGTACGCTCGAGCAGGCCGAAAAGGCAGGGATCAAGATCAAATCCTTTGGCAAGGTCAAAGCGCGCGACCTGTTCAACAAGATCGTCAAACAGGCCCACCACAACGGCGAGCCAGGCGTGCTCTTCCTGGACGCGGCCAACCGGGGAAATCCGGTTCCGCACCTGTATCCGCTCGAGGCAACTAACCCGTGTGGCGAGCAATGGCTCGGGCCCTACGAGAACTGCTGTCTCGGCTCGGTCAACCTCAACGAGCACTGCGGCCCCGACGGCAGCGTGGACTGGGAGCTGCTGCGCCAGTCGGTGGTGACGGCCACCCGCTTCCTCGACGATGTGGTCGAAGCGAACGCCTATGTACCGGCGGTATCCCAGCTGCGTGAAGCCGCCCATCGCGCCCGGCGCATCGGCCTGGGGATCATGGGCCTGGCGGACCTGATGTACCACGTCGGCGTGCGCTATGGCTCGCAGGAAGGCCAGGAGTTTGGCGCCCAGGTGATGGAGTTCGTCCGTTTTCATGCCATGCAGACCAGCATCGAGCTGGCCGAAGCGCGCGGACCGTTCCCGGCCATCGAGGGCTCGATCTACGACATGGACAATATGACCTGGACCCCGCCGCAGACTCTCGTCCCGTTCGTCAATGACTGGGGCCGGCCTGAGGTCCAGTGGGACTCGATCGTGGAGGGCATCCGCAAGCACGGCATCCGCAACGCGGCCCAGACCACCGTCGCACCGACCGGGACGATCGCCACGGTCGCCGGCTGTGAAGGCTATGGCTGCGAGCCGGTCTTTGCCCTGGCCTACATCCGACACGTGAACGACAACGGCAAGGATCTCAAGCTGACCTATGCCAGCCCGCGCTTCGACGAGGCACTCAAGAAACTCGGACTCGGCGAGGAGAAACGCCAGGAGATCGTCGAGCAGGTCATGAAGGAAGGCACCTGCCAGCACGTCGGCGACCTCCCCCAGGCGGTGCGCGATACGTTCGCGGTCTCCGGCGATATCACGGCCGAGGAGCACGTTCGCATGCAGGCGGCCCTGCAGGCCTATGTCGATAACTCGCTATCCAAGACTGTCAACTTCCCTGAGAACGCCACCGAGCAGGACGTGGCCACGGCCTACATGCTGGCCTGGGAGCTGGGCTGCAAGGGCATTACCGTCTACGTCACCGGCTCACGCGATAAGGTGGTTCTTGAGACGAAGGCAACCGCAGAGAAGAAAGAGACCCCGGCTGTGCCTGCGCTCAGCGCGAGCAAACCCGAATTAGCCCCCACATTCTCTGCCGACCCGAAGAAACCCCGCCCGCGCGCCCTGACCGGCAGGACCTTCAGCGTCGAGACCCCGGTCGGTAAGGCCTTCATCACCATCAACGAGAACGGCGGCGAGCAGCCATTCGAGGCCTTCATCAACACCGCTAAGGCCGGCTCCGAGACCGCCGCGGTCTCTGAAGCGATCGGGCGTTTGATCTCCTACATCCTGCGCATGTCGTCGCCCACCAAGCAGACCGACCGCCTGCGTGAGATCGTCCGCCAGCTCAGCGGCATTGGCGGCGGGCGGTCGCTCGGCCTGGGACCCAACCGGGTGCGCTCCCTGCCCGACGGCATCGGCCAGGTGCTCGATATGTACCTGCGTGAGAAGGCCGGCGCCCTGCCTGTGATGGAGGAGAAGAAAAATGGGAACGGGAACTCCCATGTCGATGCAGGCGGCGCGATGGGCCACAAGATCGAGGAAGAAGCCGAGGTGACATTCCAGCCCATGCGGATCGGCGACCTGTGCCCCGAGTGTGGTGAAGCAGCCGTGGTCAATGAAGAGGGATGCCGTAAATGCTATGCCTGCGGGTTTAGTGAATGCTAGAGTCTAAAAGGCGTCAACCTCTTTCAGAGACGGCCGTCACCTGAATTCTAAAATAAACTCCTCCAGCTTTCGTAACAGCTGGAGGAGTTGTCAGTATCCAGAATATCCTGCGGAAATGGCTGGGTGGCTGACAATGGACTGCTCGGGAAAATCGGAGTTCATCCATGGCTAAGCCAAAACCAAAAACTGTTGACGAATACATCAAAGAAGCACCCAAAGAGGCGCAGGAGAAACTGCGCGAGATCCGTGCCATCCTGAAAACGGTTGCACCAAAGGCAACAGAGACACTCAAGTGGGGTTCGCCGGTCTTCGAAGAGGGGCGGATCCTGTTCTCCTACTCAGCTCACAAATCCCACCTCAACTTTTCGCCGACCGGCCCGGCGATGGAGCCCTTCAGCGAAGAGCTGGCGACGTTCAAAACCGGCAAGGACACGATCCAGCTCGCTTATGACAAACCCCTTCCCAGGGGACTCATCCGCAGGATTGCTGCATACCGGGCGAAGCAGGTAAGGGAGAACGATGCTCGCTGGATGTATTGATACAATGCAGCATACCCATATCTACAGGAGAACAACATGATCGAACGAATCAACCCCTTCAAGATCAGCAGCTTTGGCCATTATTCCCAGGCCGTGAAGATCGATCTCGGCATAAAAACGATGATCCTGGTGGCCGGCCAGATCGCTTTGCAGGAAGACGGCACCCCGGTCGCCCCCGGCGATTTCATAGCCCAAACTCATTTCGTCTTCAAGCGCATCCAGCGTGTGCTCGAAGCCGCTGGCGCCAGCCTGGACGATGTGGTGAAGGCCCTGTTCTTCATTACGGATGCCAGCAGATACAGTGAAGTGTCCGCCGTCCGCAATGAGTATTTTGCGGTTGCCCGCCCGGCCAGCGCCATGGTCGAGATCAGCAATACGGTCGCCCAAGGCTGTGACGTGGAGGTCGAAGTCATGGCGATCGTAGATAACCCAGCAGGGTCTCATGATGCCCGATAAAGTGGCCATCGTCACCGCCGCCGGCAAGGGCGTCGGCGCCGCCATTGCAAGAGAGCTGGCTGCCGCCGGGTACAGGGTATCACTGATGTCCAATTCCGATGGTGCCCTCCAATTGGCCCCCGAGCTGGGTGGGATCGGCATGACCGGTTCCGTCACCGAGCCTGCCGATCTGGCAACCCTGGTCGATGCCACTCTGGAAACCTTCGGGCGGATCGACGCCGTGGTCAACAACACCGGGCATCCACCTAAAGGCGACCTGTTGGATATCCCCGACGCCGATTGGCATCTCGGGTTGGATATGCTGATCCTGAACGTGGTACGCATGGCCCGGCTCGTCACGCCGGTCTTCGTCAAGCAGGGCGGCGGCGCCATTGTCAATATCTCGACGTTCTCTGCCTTTGAACCCAGGCTGAGTTTCCCGGTCTCGAGTACGCTGCGCAGCGGCCTGGCCAGTTTTACAAAACTTTATGCAGACCGCTATGCCGAATTTGGCATCCGGATCAATAATGTGCTGCCCGGGTACATGGACAACTATCCGGAGACCAAGGAAAATCTTTCAAAAATCCCCATGAAACGACACGGCAAGGTACAGGAAATTGCGAAGACAGTCCGCTTCCTGCTCTCCGACGATGCCGGCTATATCACCGGGCAGAATATCCGTGCCGATGGCGGACTCACTCATTCCATATAAGTTATTGAAGGCTGGGTAGATATGAACGCGACAGACACATTTGACGTGATCATGGTGGGCGGGGGTGTCATGGGCTGCGCCACCGCTTATTACCTCCTGCAGGCCGATCCGACGCTGAAGGTGGCGATCGTTGAGATGGATCCGGAGTACAAGTACAATTCTACTGTGCTCTCAGACGGCAATCTCCGGCTGCAGTTCAATCTCCGTGAGAACATCCTGATCTCCTTATACGGGATGGAGCGGCTGAAAACGTTCAGCGAGGACATGGCTGTTGGCGATTGGCAGCCCGTGATCGACTTCCGCCAGCAGGGGAATCTGTTCCTGGTGAATGAAGAGAACCGGGAGGATGCCAGAGCCGGGCTGGCGCAGCAGCAGGCCCTGGACTGCGATGTTATCTGGCTGGAACCCGCTGAAATCGAGGCACGCTTCCCTTTGTATGACCCTGCCAAATTTGCCGGGGGGACGTTAGGCCGCCGCGACGGCACCATGGACCCACAGGCTGTGCTGATCGCCTTCAAAAGGAAATCCGTGCATCTGGGCGCAACGTATATCGAGGCAGAAGTGGTCGAGATCCTGCATTCCGGCGGTAAAGTTGACGGGGTGAAGTTAGCCGATGGTACGTCATTGCGGGCGAAAACCGTTGTGAACAGCTCAGGCGCCTGGGGCGTGAATCTGGCTCGCACGGCCGGGATCGATCTGCCGATCGAGCCGGTCCAGCGGCAGGTCTTTGCCCTGCAAACGACCACTGAGCCCAGGCAAGCCTATCCGCTGACCGTCTTTCCCTCCGGCCTGTACCTGATCCATTCCCATGGCAGCCAGTTCCTGTGCGGGAAATCGTTCGACGATGATCCGGTCGGCTTTGCCTTCGGCTGGGATGAAAAGAAATTCAATGAATCAATGTGGCCTGAGCTGGTCGATTACGTGCCGGCCTTTGACCGGTTGAAGATCCTGCGCGGATGGTGTGGGCTTTATGACGTCAACCGTTTTGATGGGAATGTTATTCTGGGCGAATGGCCTACCCTGAAGGGGTTTTTGCTGGTCAACGGGTTCTCGGGCCACGGCTTCCAGCAGTGCCATGCGGTGGGCCGCTACCTGGCCGAGATCATCCGCGGGGTCGATGTCTCGCTGGACCTGTCCATCTTTTCCCCGCGGCGCATCCTGGAGAACAGGCCGGTCTTTGAAGGCCACGGCAAGCTGGTGTAGACCTGCATGGAAACGACTGTCGGCCAGGGACTGTTTCAACACGGTGCAACAGGTTTTTACAGGAGGCGGTCACTTTGAGAATGACTGCCTCCTGTTCCTTTCCCAGCCTGTGGTCACATCTTGGCGGGCAAGGCTCACCAGGGGGTCGTGTTATCCATCGGTGGACATGTTATGGGGTCGCCGTGGCTGTGTTTACGCAGAGCAGCGGCGGGGTAGGGGTCGGTGCATGAAATGTAGATGTATTATTATCTTCCCGGCTTTCGACAACTTGACCGGTTACATCGGCCGCTGCCTCATATCGCCCGCTTGGGACTGTACCTGCGAAATGCAGCTCAATCAATTGACCAGGCCGCAGACCATCACCCACCTCCTGGACAACACCATTCAAATCGACCCGGAATGCCCCGGTATCTGTGAAACCGATATTTTTGATTTTCACACGAATGCCATAGGCCGAATAAGCATTCACACAGTGACCCTGCCTCCCTTCCATTTCGAGATACATGGAGGTGATGATCAGATCGGGCTGTGACGCGCTTGTTGGCGGCACCAATGGCGAAGAGAGAGAAGGTTTGGTCGTTGGGATGGCGGGCAGCCTGGACTCTGGGGTGCAAGATGCGATGGCCAGAACAAACAATCCAAGGATACACTTTAATCCAGGCTTTCTCATGTTCATGACAATGCCTTTCATCCAATGGCAGCAGCAGGAACGGATGTTTTTGCCCAGGCATGTCACATTGTACCGCTTGTACGTTTCATGAAGGTATAGGCATTGAGCGCAGTGACTGTCGGTCTGTCAGCCTGTGCATGCAGTAGGCAAGGCCAGCGAGACCTGCGGTTAAGTCTCGACGGTGCTCTGTGAAGGCCCATGCCGGGCATGTCTGTGCAAAGTTTAGACCTGCAGCGAGCCCCGGAATCCTCTTGCGGCGTAGTAGGATTCTGCACCGTTGTGATATACGAAGACTGTATTGTAACGGCGGTCACAAAAGAGGGCACCACCCGGTTTTCGAATATCGGACGGTGTTTTCACCCAGCTCGATGTTTTCGTATCGAAATCGCCAAGTTTCTGCAGCTCTCTATATTGTTCTTCCGTTAAAATCTCGATCTGCATGGCAGCCGCCAAATCGACAGCGTTATTTTCCGGTTTATGTTCTTTCCTGGATTCCCACGCTTTGCGGTCGTAGCAAAGACTTCTACGTCATTTGGGACTTTCTGCCGAACAGTCATAAAAGATGATTTCGTCGGTCTTCTTATCATAACCAACAACATCTGGCTCACTGCCCGTTCTTTCCATTTCATTGAGCGACCACAGTTTTGAAGGATTCGCTTCCAGTTTCTCCTGCACTTTCGCCCATGCAAGAGCTGCATGGCGGTTCATGTTTTTCTCAAAACGGGCTCTCAATGTTCTCAGTAGCTCTTCCCGTTGTTCCGGCGATAACAGTTTTTTATTGCTAATGACAATATTGTTCATGCTTTTATAGTACCTTTCACAAATGATTGTGATGGCGGGTTATTTATAAA
>DATAKV010000345.1:0-3239 GCA_036261375.1 Anaerolineales bacterium | reverse complement strand
GTCCACGAGCGTAAGGCTGAAGGTGTTGAACGGCTCATGCAGGGCGGGAATATAGACGATCAGCAGCAGCAGGACGATCTCCCAGACGATCGCGATGTTCAGCCACTTGTTGGCGAAAGGCTTATCGAACACCGAGTTCCGGTCGGAGCGGAAGTTGTACGCTTTGAAGAACTGGATCAGGACCAGTGACACGAAGGTCATGGTCATGGCCTCCTCCAGGCTGCGGCCGGAGTTGTAGGCCCAGGCGAACAATCCCAGGTTGATGAGCGTGGACCACAGACCGCCCGCCACCATGAGTGAGACCACCGGGCGGGTAAAGATACCGGTACGCGGGTTGCGCGGCTTGCGCTTCATCAGGTCCTTTTCCGGCGGGTCAATCGATAGGGCCAGCGCCGGCAGGCCGTCGGTAGCCAGGTTCACGTAGAGGATCTGGACCGCGGTCAGGGGGATAGGCAGTCCGAGCAGGGCCGAGCCGGCCATCAGACCGATCTCGCCGATGTTCGAAGAGAGCAGGTACATCAGGTATTTCTTGATGTTCCCAAAGACACCGCGCCCCTCTTCCACCGCGGCAACGATCGACGCGAAGTTGTCGTCGGTCAGGGTCATCTCGGCGGCTTCCTTGGTGACGTCGGTGCCGGTGATGCCCATGGCGATGCCGATGTCGGCTTTCTTGAGGGCGGGCGCATCGTTCACGCCGTCGCCGGTCATGGCAACGATGTGCTCGTTCGCCTGCAGGGCGGTCACCACGCGCAGTTTGTGCGCAGGTGAAACACGCGCGTAGACTTCGATATCCTCCACTTCACGCTTGAAATCCTCGTCGGAAATCCCATCCAATTCCGCTCCGGTGACCACGCGTCCTCGTTTCAGCAGGCCCAGCTCGCGCGCCACCGCTTCGGCAGTTACCGGGTGGTCGCCGGTGATCATCACCGGCCGGATCCCTGCCTGTTCGCAGACCACGATCGCCTGCTTTGCTTCGGGACGCGGCGGATCGATCATTCCGGCCAGCCCCAGGAAGGTCATGTCGTGCTGGGCGGTCTTGATCTCAGCATCCGGCTTGGACGCTATGCCGAGGACGCGCAAGGCGTTTCCCGCCATATCGCGGGCGACGGCAACGATTTTTTGCCGATCAGCCTCATTCAGTGGTTTGATTCCGTTTTCGGTCAGAATTTGATTGCAGTTATCCAGGATGATTTCAGGCGCGCCCTTGGTATAGGCGACAACCCCATTCGAGGTCTCATGCAGGGTGGTCATGCGTTTCGTTTCGGACGTGAAGGGGATCTCCTGTTTACGCGGGAACTCCCTGTCGAGTGCTTCCTTCTCCAGTCCGGCCTTGGCTGCCGCTACAACGAGTGCGCCTTCCGTGGGATCGCCTTTGATATCCCAATTCCCCCCCGGATCGTTATGCGTGTTCGGCTCGATGGTTGCATCGGATGCCAGCGTGGCAGCGGTCAAGACCTGCTTTAGTTCCTTTGGAGGGTCGATGGCTGCCGAGCCATTCGTGGAAAACTCTCCCATAGGAGCATATCCCGATCCGCTGACGTTGTAGGTCTTTCCGGCCACATACAATTTCCGTACGGTCATCTCGTCCTTGGTCAGGGTGCCGGTCTTATCCGAACAGATGACAGATGTGCTGCCCAGCGTTTCCACCGCTGGAAGGCGGCGGATCAGAGCGTGGCGCTTAACCATTTTCTGCACCCCAATGGCCAGCGAGATGGTCACGACCGCCGGAAGGGCTTCCGGCACAACGGCCACGGCCAGGGCAATGCCAAAGATCAGCATGTCAATGAACGGCTGGCCGCGCAGCAATCCCAAGACGACGATGATAGCGACCACAACGAAGGCGGCACGCGCCAGCGCCGCACCCACTCTATCCAGATTCTGCTGAAGAGGTGTCTTTCCGGTTTCGACCGTTTGCAAGAGCTGGGCGATCTTTCCGAACTCAGTCTGCATGCCGGTTCCCACGACCAGTGCCTTGCCCCGGCCATAGGTGGCAGCGGTGCCGGCATAGACCATGTTCCTACGGTCGCCAACCGGCAGGTCCTTCGCTTCGAGCGGGTCGGCATGTTTTTCGATCGGCATGGACTCGCCGGTCAGAGCGGCTTCCTCCACCTGCAGGTTGACCGATTTGATAATGCGTCCATCGGCCGGGATCCGATCGCCGGTGTGCAGGATGACCACATCGCCTGGAACCACCTCGCGGGCCGGGACCTGGATTTCCTTCCCGTCGCGGATGACCGAGGCTGTGGGCGCGGCCATCTGCCGCAGCGCCTCGATGGCCCGCTCGGCGCGATACTCCTGAATAAACCCGAGAAGGACCGCAAACAGAACGATCACCGCAATGACGATCGACTCGACGCCATGGCCCAAAAAGAGCGAGAGAACAGTTGCGCCGAGAAGGATCAGGATCAGAACATTTTTAAATTGATCGAGCAGGATGCTCCAGGCAGATATCC
Source organism: Anaerolineales bacterium (assembly GCA_036261375.1). Lineage (GTDB taxonomy): Bacteria > Chloroflexota > Anaerolineae > Anaerolineales > Villigracilaceae > Defluviilinea. The sequence continues at coordinate 786 of DATAKV010000345.1, read as the reverse complement.
GCTGAGCCGCCTGGATCTCGTTCGGACCGTACTTTTCAGCCCGCTCGGCGGCTTCCTTTTGACTGATACCGGCTGGCTTGCTGTTTAGAGTTTCATATGATTGATCGATAGTTTTGGCATGCCAGAGTGTATTTTGGTCCATACAGGTATGTAATCTCCTTGTCGATTTTGACTTTCCTCTTGCAGAGGTACCGGACCGTATGGGTCCGTAGTAGGCAGTGAGAACAAAAAAAAGACCACCGCCAGAAGGCGATGGTCTTGCGCTTTCTACCAGACAACCGGGAAATCTCTTTCCGTCATGACGGCTGCCCGACCCGAACGAATTCGGGGGCTACTCCCCATCGGAGTAGGCATAGTTTACAGCAGAAATGCGGCTGAGTCAAATGCAGGTCTGGGTAAGGAAAGATGTATTGCGGATAGCCATTGGAAATAGCAAAAGAATTGCTTGAAATCTAGTATTGATAAAACCCTCTCCCGCTTTTCCTTCCCAGGTATCCCGCGTCCACCATTTTCCGTAGCAGCGGTGCAGGGCGGTATTTATCCTCTCCCAGGTCACGCTGCAGGACTTCCATGATGAAGAGCACCACATCCAGCCCGATCAGGTCCGCCAGGGCAAGCGGACCCATGGGATGGTTCATTCCCAGCTTCATGACCGCGTCGATGGCTTCCGGGGTGCCGACATTTTCCTGCAGGGCGAAGATCGCTTCATTGATCATCGGGCACAGGATCCGGTTGGAGATAAAACCGGGCGAGTCGTTGGCAGCCCAGGCCTCCTTGCCCATGACC
>DATAKV010000340.1:0-4199 GCA_036261375.1 Anaerolineales bacterium | reverse complement strand
TGCCGCCGACCCTGGCCGTCATGCTGTTCGGGATTGCCTGGAATATGTTCGGTGACAGCCTGGGAGAGGCCCTCGCCCCCACGGCCCAGGGGGTGTACGCAGGTACATCGTTCTGGAGCCGGTTCAGAAGACGGGCCGCTTCGTCCGAGACGATCGAGCCGGAACCTCCGCTCATGGCCCTCCAGCGGAATCCGTTGCCCGCCTGGCAGGAAGCGCTGCAGGCCAACCCTGCCGAGAAGCCCTTCCCAACGCCGGTCGTGGATCCCATCCTCGTAGCGGCCCGCGCCGATGTCCAGCAGGGTGACCTGACCCGGGCGTTGAATGCCTATGCCCATCTGATCCGTCATGGCAGGCTGGTCAATCAGCTGCTCCCGGATCTTGCCCAGCTTGTGAAAAAGTATCCGCGCAACCCGCAGGTCTGGCAAACCCTGGGTGACGCTCTGGCCTCGACCGGCGATATGGAGCATGCCAGCCAGTCATATGCCCAGGCCCGGAAGTACAGCCAGTAAACCCGGCTTATCTAAAACCCGAATGAATCTTCCCGAACAGCTTGATTCGTTTTTGACATCCGAATCCATGGCCGTGGTCCGTTTGGTGAAAGCGGAAGCCGAGCGGCTGAAGCTGCCCCTGTACATCGTCGGCGGCTCCGTTCGGGACCTGTTGCTCGGCCACGTCATCAAAGACCTTGATTTCACCGTGGAAGGGGACGCGGCAATCCTTGCTGAAGCGCTGCTGCGTAAATATGCCGGCCGGGTGGTGTTCCACCAGCGCTTTGGCACCGCCACCTGGACTCTGGACGAGTCCACCTTCAAGCGGGTGAATATTCCCCTGCCGGGTACGTCTGAATTCTCTCCTTTTCTGGACCTGATCTCCGCTCGTTCTGAAACCTATTCCCAGCCCGGTGCACTCCCGGCCGTACAGCGCTCCACCATCGGCGATGACCTGCGCCGCCGCGACTTCAGCATCAATGCCATGGCCCTGCGCCTGGACGGGAAATATTACGGCGAGCTTGTCGATCCGCTGGGCGGGCAGGTGGACCTGGAACAGGGCCAGATCCGTGTCCTGCACGACAGATCGTTCATCGACGACCCAACTCGAATGCTGCGGGCGATCCGCTATGCGGGGCGGTATGAATTCGAGATCGAGTCCAATACCCTGAGCTTGATCGATGACGAAGCGAAGGCCGTCCTCGCAGGCTTGAGCGGAGAGCGACTGCGCCACGAGATTGATCTTATCTTTGAGGAAAAGAATCGGGCCGCAATGCTGAACAGGCTCGCCGAACTGGGCCTGCTGCGGCCGATCCATCCCGCGCTGCAGTTTACGAGTCCGCTGCTGTCCCTGCCGGAGGAAGTGCCCGCCGAGCTTGGGCCATTCGCCAGGCCCGATTCGCTCTCCATCAAACAGACACTTGGCTGGATCCTGTGGCTGATGCCGCTGCCGGTACCCGACATCGAAGAGATCTCCAAACGGCTGGATTTCCCTGCACCCCTGGCTGCCGCGGCGCGGGCTGCGTCGTCCCTGTTTGCCGATCTATCTTCGTTCAGGGGTTGGAAGCCCAGCCAGTGGACCTTCCATCTGGATGATCTGCCTGCCCTGGCTGTCTATGCAGTGTATCTGGTTACAAAGAATGAAAATTTGCGGGACTACCTGTTGACCTGGCGAGCCCTCAAACCGACGATCAACGGCAATCATCTGAAACAACGCGGCCTAGAGCCTGGCCCGCGATTCGCCGAGATCCTCCGTCGCCTGCGTTCCGCCTGGCTGGATGGGGAGGTAAGGAATCAGGAAGAGGAAAAGAGTTTGCTTAATAGATTAGTTGATAAAATTCCCTAAGCACCAAATATAAAATCACTTCATGGAGAGCAGGCATGGCAGAAATTACAATCCAAAGAACTGGGAAATTTTCCGAAAGCATATTGAAACCTTGTTGTCTCACCCTGAAGGCATGCAGGCCAAGAATACTGAAAAAGAGGCAAAGGATTTGTTTCCTCTCAAGCCGATTTACTTTCTATCCCCGGAATAGGCTTTAATACCATTCTATTGACCCCCTCCCTCCTCCCCCAAATCCGCACACCGAAATTTATAAAATTAGGCAAACTTTGGTTGCGGATTTGGGGGAGGTGCCAAAGGCGGAGGGGGTCGGAGTTATTATGAACCTTCAACCCTACCTCACCTTTGCACGACAGCTTGCTTACCGCGCCGGGCGGATCACGCTTAGCCATTACAACAAGGGCATTCAGCATGACTTGAAGAACGATGAGTCTCCGGTCACCGCAGCAGACCGGGCGACGGAGGAATTCATCCGCGGCGAGATCGAGAAGAATTATCCTGCGCATGCCATTATGGGTGAAGAGTACGGAGAGAAAGCAGGGGAGGGCAATCCTTTCCGCTGGATTGTGGATCCCATCGATGGGACCAAATCGTTTATGAAGGGTGTCCCGTTCTATTCGGTGTTGGTCGCGCTGGAGATCGAAGGCGAGTCGCGTGTGGGAGCGGTCTGCTTCCCGGCGCTGGACGAGATCCTGTATGCGGCGGATGGCCTTGGCTGCTGGTGGAATGGCAGGCGGACGCGCGTCTCGGAAGTGGATGATTTGAAGAAGGCAGTCTTCAGCTACACCAGCTGGTCCGGGTTCCGCACGATGAAGCGCCTGAAAGTGTTTCAGCGCTTCCACAACGAATGTTTCTATGGCCGCGGCTGGGGCGACGCCTACGGCTATCACATGGTGGCGACCGGGCGGGCGGAGGTCATGCTCGACCCGACCATCCAGGTCTGGGACGTGGCCCCGTTCAGTCCCATTTTTCGGGAGGCGGGCGGTTATTTCGGCTCCTGGGATGGCCGGGAAGGCCATCGCCACGGGGAGGGGCTGGCCTGTAACGGTGCGATAAAGGAAAAGGTCCTGAAACTGATACGGAACGATTAAGCCGGCCTGCTATAATGGAGTGGGATGAACCAGCATGAGTGATGAACAAACCGTCCAGGTCCGAGATTCAAAGGGTCGAATGCCCTATCGCCTCCGCGAGAATTTTCTATCCACACCTGAGCTTGCATTGTTCCGGATGCTGCAGACCATGGCGGGAAAATATTATGTCGTCTGCCCGAAGGTGGCGCTGAACGATATCTTCTACATCGTGCGCCCAAACGAGAACGTCCACTTCTTCAATAAGATCTTCCGCAAACACGTCGACTTTTTACTATGTGAGCCAGAGACACTCAAGCCTGCGATCGCCGTCGAGCTGGTCAAGCCCGTCCGGAGGAGTGAGACCCGTGAAGCCGACCAGTTCATGAAAGACCTGTTTCTAAGCGCCGGGATTCCGCTTGTGCACATCCCGTCGAGCGAGAGCTATTCAGAAACCGACCTGGCCGGACTCCTGCAGGTTGCGATCCGTAACGTGAACGAGACGGCTCCGCTACGCGCCGCAGCCAGAACGGATTCCGTCCCGATGTGCCCGGTCTGCGGCCGGATGATGGTCCTGCGCATCCATCGCAGTGGACCGAGCGCGGGAATGAAATACTACGGCTGCATGGACAGCCCCAAGTGCCCCGGGGTGGTGGAGATCGGCTAGGCGTTCACGGCCGGTTCTGGATTTGTCTCCACATCCATCAGCCGTTCATCCTCTTCAACCCATCCCATTCGTAAAAAAAGTTTGTATAGGAGCAGGGAGATGCCAACAAAGGCATAGCCCAGGATCACGCTGGCCGGGACAGCGACGACGGCTGCGATCCCGAAGATCGTCAGGATGCCGCCAAGCTCCGAGTCGATTCCAAGTGCGAGACCCAGCAGAAACAGGATCGTATACAGGCCTGCAGCAAGGAGCATCAGGATGACCGGTGCAAATTTGTAGCGTTTGAAAATTTGATCGGTTGTCTTTCGAATGCTCCAAATCAACAGGTAGACGACGAGAAGGGTATAGGGGACATACCAGAAGATCGCCAGGAAATTCCAGAGAAGATTGAACGATTGCAGGAAACTGTCCTCTTCTGAGATGTCGCGAAATACAAAATAGAGGATCGATTCAAGGAGCGGGATATAGGGCAAGAGCAGGGCCAGGCGGGCAAAATTCGATGATTTCATATTCACTTACCCATTGAAAAAATGCATTACTTTTGTTCAAAGATGAACTCAGGCTTATGCTTCTGCTGCACCTATTGCACACGCCGTCGAAGAGATCGATTCGCTTCCCTTCGACAACCTCATGCA
>DATAKV010000339.1:0-2594 GCA_036261375.1 Anaerolineales bacterium | reverse complement strand
ATCGAATGCAGCTTGATCGATCACGGACATGCAGCCTCCATTGCAGTGTTTATCCTTGTCCAGTAGAAGGCTAAATTCGTTTCGCCTTCAGCAGGGCTTGTACCAGCTCATGGACGCGAATGGGCTTGCTGACATAATCGTTCATGCCCGCGGCGAGACAGGCCTCCCGGTCACCTTCGAGGGCGTTCGCGGTCATGGCAACGATGTGCGGCTGTGCGACGTCCGCCAGCTTGCGGATGTGGCGGGTGGCGTCCAGGCCGTCCATGTCGGGCATCTGTACATCCATGAGGATCACATCGTAGGTCTGGCGCTCGATGGATTGAACGGCCTCGATGCCGTTGGAAGCCACATCGGCGCGATAGCCCATCTGCTCCAGGAAACGCAGGGCCAGCTTCTGGTTCACAGCGTTATCCTCTGCCAGCAGGATGCGGAGGGGGTGTCGGCGCCCGAGGTCCGCATCGATGGCGGATCTGCCCGACTGGGAGGCGGCTTCGGGATTGGCTGTCGGGGAGGCAGCGTCCCTTGCAAAGATTCCAGCCAGAGCGTCGTAGAGAGCCGAGGGTTTCAGGGGCTTGGTCAGGTAGGCAGCAAAGTCCAGATCATTGGTATCGATCTCCCGCCTGCCCAGGGATGTCAGCAGGATGATCGGCAGGGGTTTTTCAGCGCGTACTTTGCGGATCTGGCGTGTCAGCTGGATGCCATCCATCTCAGGCATTTGCAGGTCGAGGATCGCAAGATCGAAATGTTCCCCGCTTTCGATCCAGGACAGGGCTTCATGCGGGAACTCCGTCTCTCTTGGGGTCATGCCCCATTTTCCTGTCTGGAGCGACAGGATACGGCGGTTGGTTGCATTATCGTCCACGATCAGGACACATTTGCCCTGCAGGTTGGCCTGGATGCCCAATCGATCGCGTGAGGTCCTGCGTTCCGCAACATCGGCAGGCTCCGCCCGAATGGTAAAGAGGAAGCTCGAGCCTTTACCAATCCCTGCGCTTTGGGCATGCATCGTACCGCCCATCATCTCGGCGAGGCGCCGGCTGATGGCGAGGCCCAATCCGGTACCGCCAAACTTGCGAGTGGTGGAAGAATCGGCCTGTGAGAAGGATTGAAACAGGCGGTTCATATTCCCCTCTGAGATGCCGATGCCGGTGTCGCGAACGGTGAAGATAAGTTCGTTTTCGGCCTTGCCCCTCTTCACCGTCAGCACAACCTCTCCTTTATCGGTGAATTTGACCGCGTTGCTGAGCAGGTTGATCAGAATCTGGCGCAGGCGGGTAACATCGCTTTTGATGCCCGATGGCACATCGTCGTCGATCATATAAGCGATATCGAGTCCTTTTTCGATGGCGCGCCCGGCCGTCAGGTCGAGGGCGGATTCGACGCACTCGCGCAGGTCGAAGGGCTTATATTCCACCTCCATCCTGCCCGCCTCGATCTTGCTGAAATCCAGGATGTCATTGATGATGGCGAGCAGGGCGTCGCCGCTGCTGCGAATCGTTTCGGCATAGTCACGCTGTTCGCGGTTGAGCTCGGTATCCATGAGCAGGCCGCTCATGCCGATGACTGCGTTCATCGGGGTACGGATCTCATGACTCATGGTGGCAAGGAAGGCGCTCTTGGCTTCGTTTGCCTGCTCCGCCGCGGCGCGGGCTTCCTGTGCCTCGCTGAAGAGACGCTGGGTCTCGTCAAAGAGGCGGGCATTCTCGAGGGCGACACTCATCGAATTGGCAAGCGTCTGGAGCAGACGGACGTCCGATTCAGAGAAGGCATTCTCACGATCAAAGTTATGCAGATTGATCACGCCCCGGACAACATTCCCCACCACAAGAGGCATCCATAACCCGGACTTACCGAGGGATGTTCCGGGAATGGGATGAATGCCGTATTGGACCGCCCGGTTTTCCAGATCCTGATTGATCAGCACATGCTGGCGTGTGGCAATCAATTGTCGGGTCAATCCTGTAAATGGCATGGGGTCGGAGTAGGAACGTTTGCCGTCCTCATGAATGTAATTGAAATGAATCGTTTCCGAGTCCAGGTCATACAGGGCAATCAGCACCGCTTGTGCATCGAAGACATCCCGAATTCGTTCCCCGACCAGGTCATAGATTGACTGCAGTTCCAGCTTGGAAGACAGTCCTTCCTGTACGCTGTTGATGATCTGCAGCTCGGCGGCGCGCTGCTCGGTCTCCTGGAGCAGGCGTTTCGTCTCATTGAACAGGCGAACATTCTCGATGGCAATGGCAACCTGATCGGCAAAGATTTTCAGGAGGTTGATCTGCTTCTCGGTAAAGGGCTGGACTTCCTGGCGCCGGATCATAATCGACCCGATGACTTCATTTTCGCGCACCAGGGGAGTCACCAGCATACTGCGCTGCTCACTGGTGCGATAGTATCTGCGGCTGAGGGGATATTCCCCGGCGGGCTCGGCCAGCAGATCATGGATGTGTATGGTCTTCTTGTCCAGCATGGCCCGGCCGGTTACCGTCTCCCGGTTAAGGGGGATACCATATCTCAGGTTTTCTTCCGGTAATGGAACAGGACCCCAGTGGGACGAGATCCTGTATCTATCCCCCTGTATTTTGGTAATGACC
>DATAKV010000335.1:0-6669 GCA_036261375.1 Anaerolineales bacterium | reverse complement strand
AGCTTGAGGTGCAGCGGACGAGCCTGCCAGAACTCCAGCTCCAATGGACGGGAGCAGCGTAAGTATTCCTCTTCGATCTCCCGCAGATCGGCAACGACCCGGGGATCGTAGCAGGCCAGTGTGACCTCCAGATTGAGATGGAAGGAGCGGATGTCCATGTTGCTCGAGCCGATCACGGCAATGTCGTCATCGATGCTGATCGATTTCGAGTGCAATATTACCGGCGCCTTGTAACGGTGGATGTGTACTCCGGCTTTCAATAACTCTTCGTAGTAGGAACCCTGCGCATGGTAGACCAGGAATTGATCGCCGATCTCCGAGACGATGAGGTTTACTTCCACGCCGCGCTGGGCGGCGGATGTCAGCGCCAGCAACAGGGGTTCATCCGGTACAACGTAAGGGTTAACGATGGTAATGCGATGCCGTGCCGTATGCATCAGAGCCACAAAGTACATCAGATTGTTGGTATGCTCGAAGCCCGGTCCGCTTGGCAGCACCTGGCACAGCGCCTCCCCTGTCACAGGTGTGCGTCCGCGCATTTCAGGTGCGGTGCGCTCGTCCAGCAGCTCTCCCGTCTCCGCGTACCAGTCGGTGATGAAGGCTGCATTCAGCTCACGGACAACCGGACCCGTCACGCGTGCCACGAGCTCGATGTAATGGATGCCTTTCCTGATGTTGCCGCGCTTGTGATAGGTATCTTCGACGAGGTTTTGCGAGCCGGTAAAGCCAACCACCCCATCCACCACAACGATCTTGCGGTGGTTACGCAGGTCCAAGCGATTCCATTGATTATCGAATGGCCTGGCCGGCAGCATCTGGTACACACGGATCTCCGCCGCCTCCAGCCTCTTCAGGACCGGACCATGATATCCGAGGTTGCCAAGATGGTCGATGAGCACCCGGCAGACCACCCCACGCCCCCGGGCGCGGACGAGAGCATCGATCACGGGCGCGCCGACCTTGTCGTCTGCAAACATAAAATATTCGATGTGCACAAAGCGCCTGGCGGCGTCGATATCCTGCACGATCCGGTCTACGGCCCCGACGTACTCCGGCAGCAGCTCGACGGTATTCCCGGCCATCGAAGGCATGCCTGTCAGCTGGGCAATGAGGTTCACGAGGGGCTCATAGCGGACCGGCAGCGGTGGATCGACCACCGGGGCCAACTCTGGTATTTGCTCAGCCTCGTCCGCGAGCTCCTTGATGTGCTCGTTCATTGCCCGCTGCTGCTCGCGGCGCCACTTCGAAAGCTTTGGGTTGCCCAGCAGCAGAAAGAGGATCGCACCCAGGAAAGGCGCTCCAAAGATCAACAGGAGCCAGGCAGTCGCTTCACCTGGTTTGCGGTTGGCAGGGATAACGAATAATGCCAAAATACCAATGAGGTATGACAATACCCCAAGGATCGTGATCCAGTTCCAGTCCATAGGTGGATTCCCTCCGAACCCGTTTTGAGTTATTCCAATTATAGGCACTTTCTCAGATACTACACAGCGAGTACTCCATCATTGCTTGTCTCATAATTCACATCATTGACTTTCTGTACCAGGAGTCTATACTGAGATAGAATTTCCGCATGGTGAACGTCCGCCTGTCTGGATCTCCGTGTCCGTTTTGGCGCCCGCCTGAACCCTGTCCGAGGAGCTGCAGGAGCGTGAAGAATGACCGATCTCGCTGAGAGGGGGACAGGCGATTCCCTATGCCGGCCGTGCTGGTAGCCTCCAAGGTATTTATCCCCCCGCTCCGTCCCAGCCTGGTGCCGCGCCCCCGCCTGGTACAGCTGTTGAATGAGGGGCTGGCTGCAAACCGCAGGCTTTCCCTGCTCTCCGCGCCGGCGGGGTTCGGGAAGACCACGCTGGTGGTCGACTGGCTCAGGCAGAGCGCCCCGCCGGCCGCCTGGCTGTCCCTGGAGGAAAGCGACAACGACCTGGCGCGCTTCCTGTCGTACCTGGTCGCCGCTTTCCAGCAGGTGGATGAGGAGATCGGCATTCCTTTGCAGAGCGCACTGCAGTCCACGCAGCTCCCGCCGATCGAGACGCTCCTGGCGGACCTGCTCAACGAGATCGCCCTGCGGGCGGAGCCGCTCATCCTGGTGCTGGACGATTATCACCTGCTCAGGGAGGCGGCGATCGTGGATGCAATGGAATTCCTGCTCGACCACCTGCCTCCCCGGCTCCACCTGGTGCTCACCACGCGCGAAGACCCGGACCTGCCGCTGGCGCGCTGGAGAGCCCGGGACCAGCTGACCGAGATCCGCGCCCGGGACCTGCGCTTTACCCAGGCAGAGGCGGATCACTTCCTGCGGGACGTGATGGGCCTGGCCCTCTCCGAACAGGATGTGGTCACCCTGGGGGGGCGCACCGAAGGCTGGGCCGCAGGCTTACAACTCGCCGGTCTCTCGATGCAAAAGCAGAGCGACCTGACGTCGTTCATCGCCGATTTTTCGGGCAGCCACCGGCACATCCTCGATTACCTGACCGGCGAAGTGCTCCAGCGGCAGCCGGAGGGCATCCGGACGTTCCTGCTGCAAACGTCGATCCTCGAGCGTCTCAGCGGTCCGCTGTGCGACTCCCTGCTGGAGAGGCGCGACAGCGAGAGGGTCCTGGCACAGCTGGAAGCCGCCAACCTGTTCGTCATCCCCCTGGACGAAGAACGGCGCTGGTACCGCTACCACCAGCTCTTCTCCGACCTTCTGCGCAGCCAGCTGAGACGCACCCAGCCGGGATCGATCCCCGGGCTGCACCGGCGGGCCAGCCGCTGGTTCGCGGCACAGGGAGAGATCCCGGCTGCCATCGATCATGCCCTGCAAGATACCGATCTCACCCAGGCCGCCCGGCTGATCGAGCAGCATGCCCTGGCGAAGCTGTACCAGGGCCAGGCTGCCCTGGTCATCGGCTGGTTCGGAAGGCTACCGGGGGCAGTCCTGGAGACTGCGCCGCTGCTATGCATCAGCAAGGCCTGGGCGTTTGCGGTAATGCAGGGCCTTACCACCCGCCAGGAAGAAGTGGAGCGGGCATTACACGCCGCAGATCAGGCCCTCGACCGGACCCAGGCGGGAGAAGCACTGCGGGCCCGGGTCGCCGGCCATGCTGCCAGCGTCCGGGCATTTTCAATGCAGATCGCTGCACTGAAGGATAAAAAAGCGCAAGAGCTGATCGCCCTTTCGCAGGAAGCCCAGCGGCTCCTGCCGGAAGAGGAAAAAGGGATCCGCAGCGTCAACGCTTTTAATATCGGTTACGGATACCTGGCGCTGGCCGACTTGGAAGCGGCCAACGAGGCATTTACACAGACCCTGGAGTACGGCCTGGCCGGAGGCAATTATTACGGCGGCATCTACGGACCGATCAACCTGGTCTTGATCGCTCTCCTGGTGGGACGCCGAAAGGAAGCCCTGCAGCTGTGCGATGCGAGTATCGAACGGTTCAACCAGCTCCTTGCCGGTCACTATTTCCCGCCCATGGGCGCCCTGTATGTCCTCAAAGGAAGTATCCTTGTCGAACACGACCGGCTGGCGGAGGCCGAACAGCCATTGACGGAAGGGCTCGACCTGATCCGCTGGACGGGGGAAACGATGGTCCATCGAACGGGCTATCGAGCCCTGGCCCGCCTGCGCGCAATCCAGGGAGACCGGACCGCGATGACTGAAGCCGTACATACCCTGGAAAAGATCATTCCCGAGGAGGCCCTCTTCGCCCAGGCCTTGCACCACCGCCTGTCGATGCGCCACTGGCCCGCTGACCGGGAGGTGGGCAAGGATGCCAAAACCTGGCTGGACGGGTCGGGGATCGAGTTCGGTGAGCTGGAAGTCATAGACAGCCTGGATTACACCGGTGCTGCCGGCTTCCATGGCTATCTTGACGCGGCGTACGTGCTGGCGCGCCTGGCAAAAGAGAATCCGGGCGCTTACCCGCTGGCGAAGGTTCACGCCTACCTGAGACGCCAGGCGGCATTCGCCGAAACCCACGGGATCCTCAGCTGGGTCGTGGAAGTCGCCATTGCCCGCACCCTGCTTTATCAGGCGGAAGGGAAGCAGGAGGCAGCGCTCGAAACCCTCGAGAAGGCCGTACGGGCGGCAGCACCCACGGGTCTGCTGCGGGTCTTTGTGGACGAAGGGCAAGCCATGCAAACCCTGCTGGCGCAGATCCGGACGCGCTTGAGAGACGAGGCCCTGGTCACGTATGCAGACCGCCTTCTGGAAGCGATGCGCTACGGAGCGGAAAGACCCGAGACTCGAGAGGCAGTTGCGGACCCCTTGAGCCGGCGTGAGCTTGACGTGCTGCGCCAGCTGGCCAGGGGGCTGAGCTACGAAGAGACCGGCCGGCAGCTCTTCCTCAGCCTGAACACGGTCCAGTCTCACGTCAAGAGCATCTATCGCAAGCTGCTGGTCAACAAGCGGCTTCAGGCGATCGAGAAAGCCCGGGAGCTGAACCTGATCTGAGGGCGGCGTCAAATCCCATATTTCTCTTTCCAGGAATCACATGTTCATGTGGTTCCTTTTTTTATTTCAGGTCATAGAATGCAGGGCAAATAGAACCATTTGGAGTAAAGAAGGAGAGAAAGACTATGAAAGGAAATCATCGTTTAATGGCCATCGTGCTCTCTGGCGTGCTGCTGCTCGCCGGCTGCGGCGCCAGGGAAGTCCCGGTTCTCGTGGTCCCCGAAGGTGCGCAGGCCGGTGATCTGACTGGATGGAGAGACTGCGAACACCAACCCGCGGACAGCAAGACGAAATATCCCGCCGAGTGCGGCACGCTGGTCGTGCCGGAAAACCGGGATCAAGCGGGCTCGCGCCTGATCGCGCTGCCGGTCGTGCGCATCCCTGCCCGCAGCCAGGCTCCCGCAGAACCGGTCTTCTATCTGCAGGGCGGCCCCGGCCAGTCGAACCTTTCCTGGGCGCCGCCCGATTGGCTGCTCGAAAACCATGATGTGGTCTTTGTGGGCTACCGCGGGATCGACGGCACGGTGAAGCTCTCGTGCCCGGAAGTGACCCGCGCCTTGAAAGCCCACGTGAGCAAAGATCTATTCAGCGAGCGGGCGCGGGCAGAGACCGTCGCTGCCACCCAGCAATGCGCAGCACGCTTCCAGGAAGCAGGCGTCGACCTGTCGGGCTATACGATCCCCGGCGTCATCGAAGACGTCGAAGCGGCCCGCAGTGCGCTGGGATATGACCGGATCAACCTGCTCAGTGAGAGCTACGGCACCCGCGTGGCCCAGATCTACGCCTACATGCATCCGGAGAGCCTGCACCGGCTCGTCCTGATCGGCGTCAATACGCCCGGTCACTTTGTCTGGGACCCGGCTGTCTTTGACAAGATGATCGGACAGATCAGCGAGTTGTGCGCCCAGGTTGCGAGATGCAGCAGCCGGACGAATGATTTTGCCCGGACCATGTACGACGTCAACCATAACATGCCGAAGCGCTGGCTGTTTTTCAACATCGATCCCGATACTGTGCGCTACGGTACCCAATTCATGTTCCTTGACAACCCAATGATGCCGATGATCTTCGACGCCTACCTGGCGGCGGCCGAAGGCGACCCTTCCGGTCTGGCGATGTTGAACCTGATGGTGTCGATGGCCCCGATAGACCGGCAGATCTTCGGCGATCAGGTCAGCAAAGCCATGTCGGTCGACCTGGAAACGTATGGCGGGCTCGAAAGCGTCAGCCTGGGGAATTCGGTCATGGGTGCACCGTGGGCAGAACAGATCTGGCCGCTGGCAGAACAATGGCCAATGGAATTGATCCCGAGCGACCTGCGCGAGTTCCAGGAGAGCGATGTGGAGATGCTGCTGGTCAATGGAACCATGGACTTCTCCACACCGCCGACTGCATTGGACGAGGCCAGACCTTATTACCACACGGCGCAAATGGTCCTCCTGCCGGAATTCAGCCATATTACAGATGTGATGGCAACACTGCAGCCCGAGGCCTTCGAGCGATTGGTCACCAGCTACTACCAGACCGGCGTGGCGGACAGCAGTCTGTATGTGTATGAGCCGCTGTCGTTCGAGCCGGGCGTGAGTCTGACCGTCGCAGCCAGGTTGCTGGTCGCGGCCATGATCCTCCTCCCGGCGCTGCTTGTCCTGGGCGTCGTGTTGATCGCACGCCGCCTTCGCAGGCGCCGAACGATCCAATCATAGACGGTCACGGAATGAATCAAGCGCTACACAAGCGAACGACCTTTGTTCAGAGAAAAGGAGAAAAAATGACAACCCATACCGTTTCACAACCTGCACTGCAGGACAGCCTGAGCCGCACGCGGATGGAGCAATACAGCCTCTGGCAGATCCTGGGTATCTGGCTGGCCGGAGGCGCCCCGATGTGGATTCTCGCCTGGCTCGTTTTTCCGGCCGTGAGCCGGGACCTCCATGCAGCGGATGCCGGTCTGCTGCTGATGAAGCTTCTCATGATGGGACTCATCTGGCAGTTCGTGCTGTCCATGATCGTCCTCTATCGAGAAGAAGGGAACCTGCGCCTCAGCACGATCCGCCGGCGGTTCTGGCTGAACAACCCGGTCTCGCCGAAAACCGGTCAGAAAAATTACCGGTTGTGGTGGCTGCTCATCCCGCTGATGCTGTTGAACGTCGCACTGGAACTCGGTCTTGCACCGCCTCTCAACGAGATATGGATAAGGCTCTTCCCGCTCCTGGCGGAACCCCAGAGCCGCAGCA
>DATAKV010000329.1:0-8124 GCA_036261375.1 Anaerolineales bacterium | reverse complement strand
CGCATGATTTCATTATGCGCCTGAAGAACGGATATGACACATCGGTAGAGGAGGGCGGTGCGACCCTCAGCGTTGGACAGCGCCAGTTGATCTCCTTCGCCCGCGCCCTGCTGGCCGATCCCCGTATTTTGATCCTGGATGAAGCGACTTCCTCCGTGGATACCCAGACCGAACAGATCATTCAAAAAGCCCTGGCAACCCTGTTGAAAGGACGAACTTCATTTGTCATCGCCCATCGCTTGTCGACGATCATCAATGCCGATAAAATCGTGGTCATTGACGACGGCAAGATCGTCGAGCAGGGAACACACACTGAATTGCTTTCCAAGCAGGGCATGTATTATGAGCTCTATCGAACGGGGTTCCAGGAATGAGACAAAAACAGCGTCGTAACTTCCTGCAACACATTGTTCCGCTAGGCTTGAACCAAAAGGATTTTCTTTATCTGGTTGTCGCAATTACAGTCTTTGGCCTCATCCTTCTTAACCGTTCTCCGAATATCCTGCGGGCCATCAGTATAACGTTACGCACAGGCTTTAACCTGCCCGTGGCCTTGTGCTTATTCATTTTATACATCACCTTTCGATTGAAGGGCTGGCCCGGCCGATTTTTCCCTCTTGTCTTCACAGTGGCACTCTTTGCTTTTCCCCTGGCGGGTCTGTGGGCGATCGGCCAGACACAGCCAACCATCTTAATGGGGATTGTTCCTTTATTTGACGCTTCAGATTATTACAGTGACGCGCTTCGTCTCCTCGCGGGTCAGGATTTTTCGGTCTTTGCGGCTCGCCGGCCCTTATTTCCAGGTTTACTGGCTTTTGCTTTATGGGTTTCAGGCCAAAATTTGATGGTTGCCCTCAGCTTATTTACCCTGATAACCGCACTCGCCTGCTTTGCAGCAGCCAAAGAAATCCAACGTACGCATGGCGCCGAGGTTGCCGTTTTTGTGCTTGCCATTCTTTTTCTGTATTATCGGTATCACAGTGGTCTGGTGATGTCAGAGAACCTTGGTCTTCCCCTAGGGACGATTGGCTTTGCCGTCCTATGGCGGGGCACATCCGATAAACACAAACTTCTCGTTTGGATTGGCATCCTTCTCGTTACCCTGGCGCTCAACGCCCGGGCTGGCACTTTTTTTATGCTGCCTCTGTTGCTGGCCTGGTACGGGTGGCTGTTTCGAGGACCCGAGCAAAAATTCTCCTGGTCCTTTCTTGCTCTGGCCGGGTCAGCTGTTCTGCTCGGATTTGTCATAAACCTGATCATGTTTGATCTGCTGGCGTCTCCGTCAGGAGTGCCGTTTGCTAATTTCTCCTATACCTTGTATGGACTGGCAGCGGGTGGAAAAACCTGGCGATATGTATTCGAAGTTCGACCCGACCTTCTTCTGTTGCAGGAACCGCATCATTCCAGGGAAGTGTACAGGATGGCGTTTGAGCTGATCTTGCACCAGCCTGGCCTGCTGGTGAAGGGCGCTCTTTATACCTGGTCAACGTTATTTTCCAATACCTGGTACAGCGCCTATTCCTACGTCGCAGGGGAAAACCCGATCGTCGGGCAAATTGCACAGTGGGGCCTGTTCCTTCTCTGTGCTCTCGGAATCGTCCGCTGGGCACGTGCTCCTGCTGATCTTCTTAATGGCCTGGTGTGTATTGCTGCTCTGGGTATATTTCTGTCCGTTCCTTTCTTACCTCCTACGGATGCCTACCGGATGCGCCCTTATGCCGTCAGCATCATCATATTTGGATTGCTACCCGCTATGGGCCTTCTCTACGGGCTGGAAAAACTAAAAATACCCCTCACCGAAAAAGGGGAAACGCCTATCTCCTATCTTCCCCATTTAGTAGGACTCTCGTCTCTTCTGTTGATTTCCAGCCTGGTCGCTCCGGTCCTTTTGAAGAACACCGGGGAGCTGCCTCGCTTTCAGCAAGTGACCTGTGAAGGGAATCTGGACCTGGTATCGATCCGTTTTGATCCCGGTACCCATTTCAATGTGATCCGCCAAAGAACCCCGGGGCTGGACTGGATGCCTGATTTTCGTGTGGGTCGATTTCGGCGTAATTCACACAATATGGCAGACCCATACATGATTGCCTGGACAGAAACCGTCGAACCAGGGGAATCCATGTTTTACTCTCTGGATTTCCAATCGATGAAAAAGGTGTTGATCGTAACACCTACCGACCGTTTACCTGCCCCGGGTAGCCTGTGGCAAATCTGCGGAGAATGGGAAACGGATCCCACATTTAATCTGTATAACATTTTCTATGCCCGTATGGAGGCAACGAGGATTGATGAAGATTAGCAATATTGATGTCGGGCAATCCAATCCCGCATGCTGGTAAACAGTACAACGTACAGGAAAGAAGTCATCCCATGACCTATCCGATCATCCAGCGTGAACTCACTGTTCACCTGCATAACAAGAACTGGTATCTGCGTCCCATCGAGGATGAAGAAAAAATCCTGGGGCCGGTGGATTACGGCTGGCACCGTTTCAACCTCTATCCCGATAGTTTCACCTTTGGGGAGGGGCTGCTGGCGGGAAGCTCCATCCCCGGCTCGCGGCGGCTTGTGTTTTGCTCCTGGAGCTCGCAGTGGGATGGCTTCTATGTCTCAAGCATGGGCGGTGCGGCCTACACGTTTCACGGGGTGGGCGTCAATTACGTGGCACTGCGCGGCATGGCATATGAGCCAAGCGTGGTGCTGCTCAACCACAGGGCGGGAGAGGTCCAGGTGCGGATTGAGCCGGTCAACGTGGATCCGCTTTGGGCCGGGTATGCCAGCCCGGACGGCAGGCCGCTGATCGGATTTTATGCTCTCCAGCAGGCGCTGTTAGACCGTTATAAGGACGAGTATACAAAAGGCAACCTGCGCATCTGTGCCGTAGGTCCGGCGGCAAAGTACACACGGGAGGGCGCGATCGGTTCCAGCCCGGTGCGCGCCGGCGCCTTCACTGCGGTCGTCGACTGGGCGGGACGCGGCGGCCTGGGGAGCCGATTGTTCCAGCGGCACAATATTGTCGGGATCGTCTTTGGCGGCGAATGGGATGACCCGGACCTGCGCGATTCGGCAGAGATCGATTCCTATTTCCTCGAGCACTTTGGCAAAAAGACCATCCAGGCCGATATGTCTGTGACCGAAAAATATCGCTACGTCCCCGAGTTCGAGACCGGTGGGACGTTTGGCGTCAATATGCGCGATCTAAACGAGCGCATCCTCAGTTTCAATTACACATCCATCTACCAGCCGGTGGACTCGCGCCTGCGGCAGCATGAGAATTTCATCCTGGAGCATTACCTCAAGCAATTCAATGAGGAAACGATCAGGACCAAGAAGTTCCAGCACTGCGGCGAGCCCTGCCCTGTGGTCTGCAAGAAAATGTACGGGCCTTACAAAAAGGATTACGAGCCCTATCACGTGCTCGGTCCTCAGGTGGGCGTCTTCGACCAGCGCGCTGCGGAAGTGTTAAACGATTTTGTCGATGCGATGGGCTTCGATTCGATCCAATCGGGTGGAATGGTCGCCTGGATCATGGAGTTGGTCCGCGATGGCCTGATCGATCCTGTTGAATTCGGCCTGCCTCCGGCAGATGAGATGTGCTTTGACTGGGTAGACGATAGCTCCCGGTTTGACGTGGTGGCTGACAGTATGCGGAATGCCCAATATGCAATGAGTGTGGTCCGGGCGATCCTGTTCGAGCCGAAGGCAGACGTGTTCCGCAAAAGCATCCGCGTTGCTGCAAGGGAGCTGGACAAACGTTATGGCATTCGCAGCATCGACCGGGCGGTATTCATATCTCATGGCGACGAAGGTTGTATGGTCCCAAACCAATACTGGGTGCCAGGCATGCTCAGCCCCATGCCGATGATGGGCAAGTACTTTGTGCATTATGGCGTGGAGTTCATGTCCCCCGAAGCATTGGGTCGCAAGAACGTCGAGCGCATGACCTATGAGCTGTTTAGCGAGAACAGCGGCATCTGCCGTTTCCATCGCAAGTGGTCCGAGACCATCACCGATGAGATCCTGCGCGCCCACTACCAGGGGCTGGATGCGGATTACAAGGCCCACCAGTTCCAACTGGCACGCGAGATCTTCGAGCGTGAAGCACCCAAGATCGGCTATTGGGAAAGCGAGCGCGTGATCGACATGGTCCTGGGCTATCTGCAGCAGTGGGAAAGTGATGGGCTGCGAACGCCGGAATTAATGGATTGGCTGAAGCGCTTCCATGAAGATAAACACGGCGCGGCAAAGGCGTACTGGCAGGCTGTTTTCGATGGTATCCGCTCTGCCTTTCGTGCCGGACCGCAGGCGATCCCGGACAGTCCTACACCGGGCCAGCAGAAACAGCAGCAAAACGTCTCCCCATAGGCTGGAATAACGATTCACTTGAGTAACTACAGCCTTCTTTACCGTCTGCACGCAGTTCAGCGGATGTTTGAGCGTAAGATCGCTTTAAGCAGCGTCAGCCAGGCCGTTCGTTCAGGCGAAACCATCGAAGACTATTCTGCGGAGATGGCGCAGCCCGGACGGCTGATCCTTGGCTTCCAGGGAAAGCGTCCGTTGCATGTGGTGGTCTCGGAGGATCCCAAAGCGGGGGAAGTTATTGTGATTACGGTTTATATTCCTGATCTGGATCGATGGGATAAGCTGTTCAAGAGTCGCAGACCATGATCTGCCTGATTTGCACGCAGGCCGAACTTGTGGATGGATTGGCCTCGGCCTTGTTCGAACGCGGAGAAGTGAAGTGTACGATCAGATCGATCCCGGCAAAGGTATGTCCCAACTGTGGTGATGCTGTCGTCGAAGAGAACGTTGCTCTGGAACTGCTGCATGAAATGGATGACTTGGTCAGGTCGGGACTCATGGAAGAGACTCGAGATTATCAACAACTCCAGCGAAAATAAAAACGGTCCCGCCTGATCAAGACCAGGCGGGACCGTTTTTATTTTATCCCTTAGTTAATCAGCACTTGCTGCCAGGCTTACGATCTCCCGTTCCTCCATGGATGCCTGCGATGCATTCACATCCAACCGGGTGGAAAGATACAGCGCGATGAGCAGCATGACCGCTTCCATGCCGAACAGGGTGGAGTAGGCTGCCAGGGCACTGCCTGTTGCAAGGCGCATCACATCCACGATCGCGCCGCCCAGCAGGTTGCCGACAGCATGCCCGACCATATTCGCCACCCCCCAGACACCCATCAGCATCCCGGCGCGGATGGGGGTGGTGAAGGAGACCACGCCGCTCAACATCCCCGCGCCGGCCAGACCGGTCCCTAATCCCATCACGAAGACCAGGCCCTTGAAGGCGCCGGCATTCCCCATCATTCCCATCACGATCAGGCCGATGAAGACCATAATACTAAGGAGTATCCCGGTACGCATGAGCTTCATGTATCCCAGCCACTTGAGCAGGAAAAAGCCCGAGAGCAGCATCGAGAACATCACGCCTAGTCCCCAGTACATGGTCAGGCGCGTGGTATCGCCGACGCTCATGCCGAGCACCAGCCCGCCGTAGGGTTCGAGCAGGGCATCCTGGGCGAGTGTGCCGATAAACGTGAAGATCACCAACAGGAACAGGATGCGCACCTGACGGTCAGCAAGCACAACATCTTTCAGCACTTTCCGGAAGGGGATCTGGCGTGCCCGTTCGGTCGCATTTTGAACAAGCGGGTTGCGCGGCTCCTGGTTGATCGCGGCAAATAAAGCCAGCACGAAGATCGCCGTTGCAACTCCCACCGCTACATTGACCAGCCTGGCCGGCTCATAGGTTTCGAGTGCCTGTCCAATGGCTCCTGCGCCCATCACGGCTCCAAGAAGAGTAGCCACTTCATAGAAGGTGACGGCACGGATCCGCTGGGCCTTGTCATACCGGTCGGTGATCAGCGCCTGGTACGTGTTGTGAGCCAGGTTGCGGCCGATGCCGTACAGCAGGAAGGATAAGATCCCGCCCAGGATAAGCAGCGCGCTGACTTCTGTGGCTTTGGCCGCCACATTGGCCGAAGCGATAATACCCAGACCTATGATCAAAGCGCCAAGGATAATATACGGCTCACGGCGCCGGCCGAATAGGGGGAAGCCGTCTGAGCGGTAGCCCAGCCAGACGCGGACTGGGGAGACCAGCAATGGGATGGCGAAGAAGAAGGCTATGAGCGAAGCGGGCAGACCGAGATCGGCGATCATGATGCGATTAAGCGTGCCGCCGATCAGGGCGCCGCTCAGGCCATAGGCGATCGAAAACCCTGCGAGACGAAAGTTATTGAGGTACCGGATGATCTTCATGTTGCTCCTTTGTGAAATTGGATGTCATGGATTCACAGAGAATTTGGCAACAGAATCCTCGTGAACTCTGTGGCTGCAATTTTCTGTAAGCTTTTGAACTGCGGTGCGGCCCTGGCGGATGCAGTCGGGGATGGCGATGCCGCGGTAGGAACTACCGGCCAGGGCGATGCCCTCCGGCAGAACTGTTTCGATCTCATCGATCCGATCGAGGTGCCCCACTTCGGCCTGGGGGAACCCGTTCGGCCAGCGGAAGATCTTGTAGGTTTGGGGTTGGGCGCGAATGCCAAGGATGGAGGAAAGTTCGCCGCGGACCAGCGTCATCAGCGACTCATCATCGTACTCCACGATCTCGGGTTTGCCTCCACCGATGAAGACGCGGAGCAGGGCGTATCCCGGAGACGATCGCTGCGGCATTTTCTTGGAGGTGAAGGTGACCGCGTCGATGGCGCGTTTTTCGCGGCGTGGGATCATCAAGCCGTTGATACCCAGCCCCGGCAGGTCTGATTCTCTGTAAACGAGTGATACGGTTCCGATGTGATTGTGACGGATCCTTCCCAGCCGGCGGCTGGCCTCCGCTGAAACATCCCGGAGCAAACCCGCGGCGACGTTTGCCAGAGTGGCAAGAACGATCGCATCGCCGTGCAGGACATCTCCGTTGGAGAGCCAGATACGGTACCCGTCGCCATGCCGGTCGATGAACCGGACACGCGAACAGAGACGCAGATCCCCTTTCAGGTTTTTGACAAGCTGATCCACCATTCCCTGGATGCCACTTTTATAAGTGATGAAGCGCGGTTTTTTCGGTCCGTTGGGTGAACTCTTTTTTGCGCGAACTCCCCGCTGGAGGGCCGCAAGAAACAGGCTTCCCGACTCCTTCTCCATGTCGCGCATAACAGGGGAGGAGACCAGGATCGACTGGACAGCAGGATCCGTGTTGTAGATCCCGCCC
Source organism: Anaerolineales bacterium (assembly GCA_036261375.1). Lineage (GTDB taxonomy): Bacteria > Chloroflexota > Anaerolineae > Anaerolineales > Villigracilaceae > Defluviilinea. Next base: position 897 of record DATAKV010000329.1, on the reverse strand, counting down.
AGAACCGGACCGATGAATTTGTCGAGCGCCTCCGCGCCCAGCCGTCTGCGGACAAAATCGCCGAGCGACTCATCGCCCTCATCCCTGCGGGCGGGCTGGAATGGCTCGGCCAGCATGCGCAGTTTGCCGCGCGTTGAAATCAGTGTCGAGCTGAAAAATTTTAACGGTGACAGTGGAATGGGTTGAGGAGAGCCGTTGTCGAGTACATAGATGCCGCGCGTTTCCGAGCCGGGGTTATCCACTTCGTCGAGAAGCCCTAGCTCCCGGGTCAGTTCCCAGGCTTCTGTTTTGCGGGTGACGATCGTATCGGGTCCACCATCGACCAGGAACCGTGCACCATTCGAATGAAATTCGGTGGAAATGATCTTCCCGCCCCAGCGCTCTGATGCCTCGAGCAGGGTGTATGAAATACCGCGCTGCTGCGCTTCCCATGCCGCGCTAAGACCAGCGATGCCCCCACCAATGATGACAAGATGCATTACGAGCTCCTTTATTGCCTCTCCTCAGCTCGCTTGCATTGTATATTCTTTATCTATTTAGGCATATATAGATTTTGTAGGATTTGGGTGAGAGCTTGTTAAGCTTTTCACAATCGAAATTCGGGCTTTCTTTCACCGTTTATAATTCCGATTATGGATATTAACCTGGTTGGCCTCGCTTCTGCAGCCGCAACATTTCTCGGGGTTTGGATCGGTCACGTATCCGTCCGCAAGATCGAAAGGGAGGTGAAGCGGATCTGGATCCCATCTGCTCTTGCCCTCCTTCTAGGCACCGGACTCGAGCTGCTTTCCTTGTGGACATCCAGCCGCGCCTTGTCCACTTTTTGTGCGATCCTGGGTGTTACCCTGCTCTGGGATGCGCTGGAGTTTCACCGCCAGCAAAACCGGATCAGGGAGG
>DATAKV010000198.1:0-10179 GCA_036261375.1 Anaerolineales bacterium | reverse complement strand
CAACTCAACCTTGACATCCTGATCCAGTGCTCCGAACAGCGGCAGGCCTCCTCCAATCAGAATGGGAATCGTTGTGATGGTCATCTCGTCCACCAGGCCTGCCCGCAGGACGCGCTGGATGGTCACGCCGCCGTCGAGGTATATTTGCCGAATGTCGCGGCTCTGCAGTTCGCCAATCAGTTCTGCGGGGGAGAGGTGCAGTCTCTCGACTTTTTCCGTCAGGTCTGGCGGGACAGGGAGATCCCGGCCCGTCAGCACAATCACTTTTTTCTGGTAGGGCCACCCGCCGAAGGTCAGGACCTTCTCATAGGTGTTCCTGCCCATTACGATGAAGTCGACCGTGGACATGAACTCTGCGTAGCCGTAATCTTCGCTGCCTTCTCCTCCGCTCAGCCAGTCGATGTCGCCATTTTTACGGGCTATGAAACCGTCAAGACTGGTTGCAATGTACACAGAAACTTTGACACTCATTTGGCATCCTTTATACAAGTTTTCTTTTGACCCGTAGAATCGCAATTTTCGTGGAATGATTGAACGGTGCGGGATCGGTGACCGGCGAGCTCACCGAGTTAAAACCGATAAAATCCTGCGGCACAGGAATCAATTCCTGGATACTCAAATAGCCGTCCCTGGTGAGATACTCAAGTGCCTGTCTATAATCCCGGCCGCTGACGAAGAGCGCATTGTTGATCGCAATGAGTGTCCCGCCATCCCGGATCAGCGGGCGGACCTTGTTGATCAGCCGCGCGCTTTCGTTAACCTGGTCCACCCGGCCTTTGGATGTAGCCGAAAAGAATGGGGGATCGATAAGGACGCAGTCGAATGTCTCACCGGAGCGTTTGAAGCGGCTGATGGCAGGGAAGAAGTCTGAGGCGAGAAAGTCCGCTTTGCGGATGGGGAAGCGGTTAAGGGTGTATGACTCTTTTGCCATGTTCAGGAACGAATGGCGCAGATCGAGATGGACTACCCGGCTCGCTCCGCCCGCTGCGGCGGCCACCCCCAGGCTGCCTGTGTAGGCGAAGGTATTCAGCACTGTTTTGCCGCCCAGATTTTCGATCAGCCACTTGCGCAGGTTCCGGGTATCGAGATAAAAACCTGCATCGCGATTCATCACCAGATCTAGGGCATACCAGACGTCATGCTCTTTGATCATACGGTCCGGTTTTTCGCCGAACAGGATCTGGCCGCGTCGCTCCTCCTGTGATTGTCCATTGCGGTTCTTGACAACTCCTGCGCGTAGCCATGGATATTGGGCGAGCAGGAATTGCTCTGCTTCCTGAACAAAAGGCAATCCATCAACCACATTCTCTGCGTAATTATGAATAAGGATCGTAGCTCCATAGAGGTCGATCACAAGCTCGGGGAACCCTTCATAAAACCCGTTGAACAGCCGGAAAGCTGCCTGATGGCCCGCATCAAAAAGCGGCTGGCGCGGTTCCAGGGCTTTTTCAAGGAGGGGAATGAAGCGGGTACGATCCTGGTTTTGTATCATCTTGTGCTCGGTCGTTGAACTCGTTGCTTGATCATTAAGGCATCATTCAAATGCAAAAAACAACGGAGAGGCGGGTTAATTTTTGATGTCCTTCATTCCATTGTTTGCGGTTGAGATCCATTGATGATCCCTCCTTGGTGAAGGGTTAGGAGAATTCAATGTCTCTAAATCGGAAGCAATTCGCGGCTGGGTCTGATCGTAAGAATTCCTGGATATTCACGTCTCTGTATCAACATCCTGTCAGCCGCATGAAGGAATGTCATACAAATTGCTGGAGCGTGATTAAGAATTTATAAGAGTTTCATTGCCGGATTGTACCCTTAACCCTTTTGGGGTAGACTATCCAGAATCGTCAGTACTTATTATGAGGTAACTTATGTCCGCTACTGAACTAACACCGCAAGGGACAGATAACAAGCTCGTTAAGTCGTTTTCGGATGAGGCGAAGAAAGCCCGCGCGGCTTATTCGTCGAGGGCTTCGTCAGATTTTTACGGCGCGCTGGGGTGGATAGTTGGATTGTTTGCTACGCTGGTTGTTTCCATCCCGGTCATTCTTTATCTGCTGAACACTGCACCACGCTCAAGCCGTGACGAGATTTTGGCCTGGGGGATTGCGGTCGCCTGGTGGCTAAACCCGCTCTCACTGGGGGCGCTGGGGTACGTACTGAGTAACATGCGCGTCTGGCGCGGCTGGACAGCTCTGGCGACATTCCTTTGGCTGGGGATCAACCTTCTTATTTCCATGGCGATCCTTTCTGAGGATGCACGGATCGTGATCGTTAACGGCCTGATCCTGCTCGGGTACATCCTGCTGGGGCTGTTCATCCTCTATATTCAATTACGGGTTTTTATCTGGGCCGCCTCCGGGAAACCGGCCCGCTTCTTCTTTGGCATCCTGGGCTGGGCCGCATTTAACGGCCTGGTCTACTGGGCGATCGTCAGCCCGGAAGTGATGAACATTGTCCTGGTTGTGTTGAGCCTGGCCTTCCGAGTCGTCTTCATTCTATTCATGGCGATCATCCAGTTTGTGGCGATCTTCTGGTTCATGGCGCGCTCGCGAGTGGAGACCATCCGGCCGGGCGACCCGAAACAGGTCACCTTCGACGATTACAAGGGACAGCCGAACCTGATCAAGATGGTCCGCCAGTGGATCTCGCTGCTATCAGACCGTACGAAGTTTCAAAAGATGGGCGGGCAGTTCATCAATGGGCTGCTGTTGTACGGCGAGCCTGGAACCGGAAAGACACTGCTGGCAAAAGCCATGGCAGGCGAAGCGGGCATTGCTTTTATCTCGATCGAAGGCTCGGGCTTCCGGGCTATGTTTTGGGGCGTGGATGTGCTGAAGATGATCAGCTTTATCGGCAAGGCTCGCAAGCTGGCGCGTGAGTATGGGGCCTGTATTGCCTATATCGACGAGATCGATGCGGTCGGCATGTCTCGCGGTGGCGTAATGGGCGGGCAAGGGGGGGTAGGTATGGGAATGGGTATGGGCGGTATGATGGGCGCTGGTACAGGAGCCTTGACCCGCCTTTTATATGAAATGGATGGCATCAATGAGCTGACCCGCTGGGAGAAGCTGCGTGCCCGCTGGTACCAGTTCCGCAAGAAGCCGATCCCGCCGCGCGACTGGCACATCCTATTCATGGGTTCCACCAACCGGCCTGACGTGCTCGACCCGGCCCTCACCCGCCCCGGACGCTTTGACCGGACGGTGGTGGTCAACAAACCGGACCGCGGCGGCCGCCGGGAGATGATTCGTTATTATCTAAACAAGATCAGGACCGATGAGACTGTGGATATCGAGGCGATCGTCAGCGATACTGCATGGGCGACACCGGCACGCATCATGTCCGCTATCACGAAGGATGCGGTCCGCCTGGCGCTCTTCGATAACCGCGAGAGTGTCTCCCAGCAAGATATCGAGCTGGCTTTCCAGGAGCAGGCGATGGGCCTCGAAAATCCCATCGAAGAGATGGAGGAAGATCAGCGCCGTCAAGTGGCTTATCATGAGGCCGGTCATGCGATCGTGCAGTATTTTCTGCGGCCCGATGAGCGCATCGTACGGGTGAGCATTGTCCGCCGCTCCGAAGCACTGGGCTACGTTTTGCCGGTTTCGAACTACGATATTTACGCCCTGCCATTGCGCACCTTCTTGGCAGATATTATGGTATCCATGGCGGGTCATGTGGCGGTCAAGCTATTCCTTGGCGAATACTGGACCGGTGCCACAGGTGACTTCCAGAACGTCCGCGCCCGTCTGTGGCAGTTGGCTCACTACGGATATTTTGGTCCTCCACTGGACATGCAGCAGGGTGCAGGCATGGTCAAGGAAAAGACTGAAGTGGTCGAGAAGTTCTGGCGAAAGCTGGAGGGGAAAACCTCCGAAATCCTTGGCAAGCACTCAGCCGAGGTCCACGCGGTGGCGCAGGCGCTGCTTGACCGGAACGACCTGACCGGCAAGCAGTGTATCGAGATCATCCATTCCGCTTCCAACGGGGACGAGCCCCTCGACAGCGAAAAGCTGCTCAAAGGCCTGGTGGAAGAGACCATCGTCATTGCAAAGGAAAATGAAGAGGAAGAGGAAAAGAAGCCTCGTCCAAAACGCAAGAAGCTGACGACGAAACCGGTGACAAAGTAAAACAAAACTGGCTGAAGAACTTCTCCAGCCAGTTTTGTTATTTACAGTGTCGAACTACTCCCACGACCAAAAAGCCAGATATCCGGGGGCCAGCAGCCGCGGCTCGAGCTGGCCGGAGGCGGGTACGACTGCGATACCAGCCTGGCCGTCACCGGTCAGGAAAGACACGACGAGATTGTTGCTATCCGGCGACCAGATGGTGGCCGATTGGTGATACTGGTCGAAGTAGGGCATCACCGCTGCAAACTGGTCCGTAGGGCGGAAGGAGAACAGCTCTCTGCTTTCCCCACGATCCACCTCCAGGATATTGAGCTGGAGCAGGAGCTGCTGCTCTGCCTGGGTGTTGGGATCTTCCTGCTGTTCCCCCGAAGCCTCATTATTGAGCATGGGAACGAAATAGGCGACCATCTCATCGTCCGGGGACCAGAAGAAGCCGTAGACATTTTCCGCTTCGAAAAGGGTCTCGGATGTCTCTACATCGATGACGTGCAGTGTGCCGAGTGTCCCTGCCCCAAGAAGCTGCACGCCTTCTATGTAACCGACCAGGCTGCTGTCTCGTGACCAGGCAAAGGCAGTGTTCAATTCATAGGTGGCGATCGTCTTTTCGAATTCGCCGCGCCCATCGGTAAGAATGATCTCCTTCTCGTCCTGCTCTGTAAGGCGCGTCATCAGGATGTGACTGCCGTCTGGCGACCAGGCCGGGGCTTGGAAGGAAGCGGGCAGAGCCTCCACACCTTGTTCGAGAATATCTGTGTCTACCTGCAGGAATGCCAGATGCTCGGGCACTGTGCTTTGGGTGGATCCGGTATGTACGATCATGGTCCTGCCATCTGGCGCCCAGGACCAGTAATAAGGAGATCCACTATCGATGATCATGCGCTCCTCACGTTCGGTCGATACGTTCTGCAGGATCAGGGACTGTCCGTTGGCAGTGGACGAGATAAAGCTCAGGTTGGTGTTGTCCGGTGACCAGTACAGGTAGAACGGTTGCTCGGTATCGCTGGAAAAAACCTCCTGGGAGGTTTCCTCCTCCACTTCGGCAATGTAGATAGCAGAGGAGGTGGTGCCGCCCTGGCCGTTCACACCCACAAATCCCAGTCTCTCGCTGTCATGCGACCAGGTCGGGTTGACATAGTAGCGGTAGGGCTCGCTGGCGCTGCCGGGGATCTGGGCATCATCGGTATGAGCGATCAAATCGCCGCCTGCCTGGTCGGATGTGTAGATATTACCATCCGAGCCGATGTAGGCGATACGGCCTGCTTTTCGCTCGAGAAATGGGAGCAGCGGACTCTGCGGGACCTGCGTATCTCCCGGCAAACAGGAAGTAAGGAACAAAGCCGTCACAAGTAAGGCCAGAAAATTTTTCATGACTCATTCTCTAAAAACTGGATTGCCTCATCCAGAACCGGATCATTCTCCGGCAGGAATTCATCCCATCCGCCTTCGATCTGGATATCCGGCGTCACACCCTGCTGGCCGATCTCAGTGCCATTGGTGAGGCGGAAGGAAGTGCTTTCGACAAAGATACGCGAGCCATCCGGGAGATAGAAGGAGGATTGTGTTTCCACGTCGCCGCTGGTGGGACTGCCGACCAGTGTGGCGCGCTTGTTCATTTGCAGGCTGGCGGCAAAGACCTCCGGAAAACCCGATGTGTTTTCGCCGATTAGGATGACCAGCGGTACGGACTGCGAGCCGAAGACATCCTGTGCTTCGACCTGAACGACTTGTTCCTGATTCCGGTTATACAACTCGCCGATCGCGTCGCCATGGAACATAGAGAAGAGTGTTTCGAGAGGCCAGCCTCTCGACGAGTTGGCAATACGCAGATCGAGGATCAGGCCTCCCAGCTCGCGGCTGGCTGTCATGCCCTGCAGGCTTTCGTAAACATCCTGTTCGATGCCTTCATAACCGATGGGAGGAAAGAGCAGGTAGCCAATATTCGTGCCGGTGATGACGTCTGTTTCCAGCTTGCCGGTGCTGGTCAGCTTTGCGCGCTTCACTTCCAGCTGTCTTTGCTCTTCACCCGGTGATTGGACTGTGAGTGTGACAGAACTTCCGGCAGCCCCGCGGATGCGGTTAACGGCATTCAGTCCTTCCTCAAGCAGGATGGGATCGCCATCGATGCTAAAGATGCTGTCATGAGCCTTCAAGCCCGCTGCCTCGGCCGGTGATCCCTCGATCACCGCCAGGATGACGATGTGAGGTTCCTCCGCTTCCTGAAACCCAATGAAGGCGCCAATCCCATCGTAGGTGATGGCATCTGTCAGGTCCGCTTCGATGCGCTCGCTGCGTGATTGGTGGAGGAAGCTGCCCTCTGGCAAGTCGCCTTCCAGCTCGTCTAATAGTAAAATAAATTCCTGGTTGCTTAACCCGGCTTCGATGCGCTGGGAATAGCGTGACTCGATCGTTTCCCAATCGACATCGGTAGTTTCATAATAGATATAGGTATCTTCGATGTGGGTCCACAACGTGTCAAAGGTGCGGGATTGATGTTCTTCGGGCTGGTAAGCTGGACCATACGCCCCGGCCTCCTCTTCATTATCCAGCGGAAGAAAACCCCCGCATGCGGTGAGCACAAGCCCCACGATCATGAAAATTGTCCAACGCCAGATACGTTTCATAACGGCTACCTCTACCTGATTGCTTGCCTCGACGTTTGAACGATCCTCCAATCCCTCCATGTGTTAAGTGACTCGGTCATGCAAACCGTCCTTACGCTGCCGGCAGCCTGCGAATGTTCCGGGGATTCAGGACTGAAATGCGCCGCACACCCTTTCCCAGCATGGCCTGCGACTCTGCATCGAGCTCCACCCAGTGGAAACTGCGATGCTCGGAATACGGGTCGATGCGAACCACCACGCCCTCGAACCAGCCTTCCGTGCCCCAGTTTTTGGACTCGAGGAAGATCTGCACCCGGTCACCGACACGGATCGGTTCACTCATGCTCTCTTCCGGCGGTTGGCAAACAGGAACATGGCCAGTGCCAGGGCTATCATAATCCCCCCGTTGATCGCCCACTGCGGGTCGCCGGTCATAACGCTGCCGGGCAGGACGTTGATCCCCTGCAAAAAGAAGACCAGACCCGGCAGGAAGATCAGGGTTGCAAGGACATTAAGCAAAAGCTTCATGGGGCTCTCCTCCAGAGATGGGCGTGATTATACCCGTACGTATATTTACTTCGCCACCTCCTGTATCACTATACGGAAGAGAGTTCGTTAATGGATTTGGTTATTGATTCCGATGTCTCACAAGCAGGAAGCCCTTAAAAGAGCGCCTGCAAGCCTGTACAAAGCATGATAAAATAGAACGTTCGTTCGTACTTTCCCTTTCTGACCCACTCAAACCTTTCCCATGACATTTAAACTTCATGCTCCCTTCCAACCGATGGGCGACCAGCCCGAAGCCATCCACGGACTTGTGGACGGCATCCGTTCAGGTATGAAGCACCAGGTATTGCTCGGCGCGACCGGTACCGGCAAGACCTTTACGATCGCTTCTGTGATCCAGCAGGTGCAGAAACCGGCCCTGATCATGGCCCACAACAAGACCCTGGCAGCCCAGTTGTATGCCGAGTTCAAGGAGTTTTTCCCTGAGAACGCGGTCTCCTATTTTGTCTCCTACTACGATTACTACCAGCCGGAAGCCTACGTGCCCCGGCATGACCTGTATATCGAAAAGGAAACGCAGATCAACGAGGAGATCGAACGCCTGCGCCTGGCTGCCACCACGGCGCTGGTCTCACGGCGGGATGTGATCATCGTTGCTTCGGTGTCGTGTATTTATGGTTTGGGATCACCGGAAGAGTTCGGGAAGGGGACGGTCGTCCTGCAAGTGGGCCAGCTCTACCGGCGGAATGCCCTGCTTCGTCAGTTGATCGAGTCCCAATACCAGCGCAACGATATGGAGCTGCGGCCCGGTACGTTCCGTGTGCGCGGCGATACGCTGGAGATCATCCCGGCGTATGAAGACAAGAAGGGTTACCGAATCACGTTCTTCGGCGACGAGGTGGAGCGAATCATGCAGTTCAGCCCGCTAACGGGCGAAGTGTTCGACGAGCCGCAGGAAATATCCATCTATCCGGCAAAGCAATATTTGACAGACGCCGACCGCTTGAAGGATGCCATCCGCAACATCGAGGCAGAACTGGAGGAAAGGCTCGCCCAGTTCAAAGAGACGGGCAAATACCTCGAAGCCCAGCGACTTGAACAGAGGGCCCGTTATGACATCGAGATGCTGAAGGAAGTGGGCTACTGCTCCGGCATCGAGAACTATTCGCGCCACCTGGATGGGCGCGCACCCGGCACCCATCCCTGGACGATGATCGATTTTCTGCCCAGCGATTACCTGCTGGTGATCGATGAAAGTCATATGACCGTGCCGCAAATCCGCGGTATGTATAACGGGGACCGCGCCCGCAAGGAAACGCTCGTTGAGTATGGTTTCCGCCTGCCCAGCGCAATGGACAATCGCCCTCTTAAATTCGACGAGTTCGAGCAGGTGATGGGCGATACGATCTATACGTCTGCTACGCCCGGGCCGTATGAGATGCAGAAGGCAGACCAGGTGGTCGAGCAAATCATCCGCCCAACTGGCCTTGTGGATCCCGAAGTGGAGGTCCGCCCGACCCGCGGCCAGGTGGACGATCTTGTCGGCGAGATCCGCCAGCGGGTGGAAAGAGGCGAGCGGACACTCGTCACGACCCTCACCAAGCGTATGTCGGAAGACCTGTCTGAGTATTTGCAGGAACTCGGTATGAAGGTCCACTACCTGCACTCAGAAGTGGAGACGCTCGAACGTGTGGGCATCCTGCGTGACCTGCGCCTGGGTGTGTTCGACGTCCTGGTGGGGATCAACCTCCTGCGTGAAGGCCTGGATCTGCCGGAGGTGTCGCTGGTCGGCATCCTCGATGCGGATAAGGAAGGTTTCCTGCGCTCCGAAACTGCCCTCATCCAGACCATCGGCCGCGCCGCCCGTCATGTCAACGGACGGGTTGTCATGTACGCCGACCGTATGACCGATTCAATGAAGCGGGCCATTGACGAGACGAACCGCCGCCGCGCCAAACAGGTGAAATACAACCAGGAACATGGCATCACCCCCATCAGCATCCACAAGGCAATCCATGACCTGACCGAGGAAATGAGCCCTCGCGCAGTAGGCGAGATGCGAGGTGACTACAAGACCAGGGATGCGAGCGGGATGCCGCGCAAGGAGATCCAGATCATTATCGCCGAGATGGAGAAGCGAATGAAGGAAGCGGCGAAGAACCTGGAGTTTGAAAAGGCGGCCGCGCTGCGCGATGAAATGTACGAGCTCAAATCGCTGCTGGCAGAGGACGAATCCTTGAAACCCTGGGAGAGGATCAAGCTTCTTGCCGGTGAGGAATAAATGTACGGGCGGCTCATCGAGCCGCCCGTTTGATCATTCCACCCGTAGGCTCGTAATTTCGCTAGTACTTTCTGTGCATCGTCTCATATTTTGAATCGGGTATAATGCTCGGCACGGTGTCATTCCGGCCAAAGGGTCGATCCATGTTCCTGCCGGAGAGATAACCTGCATAATTGCCTGCAAAGCACACGGGGATGCGAACACCTGGAGAGCGGGCCCGTCCCGCCCTGAATTGCAACACTCATCGCAGATTTCAATTTAATCGATTTGTTCTGAGCGACACTTCCAACGAAAGCAGTCGCCTGTGCAGAAAGGACAAAAAACCTTGGACTCTATCCAGAAACGATTCCCGCGCCGGTACGACATGCTTGCCGTTTTTGGTGTTGCCGTCTTTGTATGTTATAGCTGGACGCTGTTAGGCTTTCTATTCAAACTTTCATCCTTTGTGCTGTACTTAACACTGGGAGAGATTGCTCATATCCTGGCATTCATGATGGCTTTTGCGCTCGTGGAAAGTCTGTTTGTAACTGCTGTCCTGGTTTTATTAAGCGCCACCCTGCCCTCGGGCTGGCTGCGCGAGGGATTTGCCTTCAAGGGGTTCATCATCGTAATTATTGCAACAGCAACTTCCATTCTTTTCCAAAACATCCTGGATGAAAAT
>DATAKV010000324.1:0-2005 GCA_036261375.1 Anaerolineales bacterium | reverse complement strand
ACCGGGCGAGCTATGCCATCCGGAAGTTCGAGCATCTGAGCACCGTGCTGAACATCAAAGACATCGAAGAGCACGTCAACCACAATGTCGAGGAGCTGGTCACGTTCGTGCAGTTCTTCGCCAGCATGAAACTGGAGGATGAGCTCAACAAGGTCGGTCTGGTCGTCGGCTTTGTTGCCCTGGCGGTCGCCGGTCCCTCCTTCCTGAGCGACTATCGCGCCTTCTTCATCGAGACCTTCGGCTGGCCCGAGTGGACCGAATGGGTGGTCGGCGGATTCCTGGCGGTCCTGGCCCTTGGGCTGATCGTTTCCCTGCTGTTCCCGGGCTGGCTGGATAAGCTTGCCCGGCGCCTCTTCAGCCGGAGACAGGACGCGGGAGCGGTCTGACCCCGGTGATGGTCCATCCGGGAGAAAGAATTCAATGAAACTCATCGAAACCTCTCTACAGATCGCGCTGCGAGCCTACGCCGGCAAAGTGGATAAAGCCGGGAGGGAATATATTTTGCATCCCCTGCGGGTAATGGCGAAAATGAGGAGCGAGCTGGAGATGTCGGCTGCGCTGCTGCACGATGTGCTCGAAGACTCAGAGATCACGGCCGAAGAGCTGTTAGCCGAAGGCATCCCGGCGGAGGTCGTCGAAGCCGTGCAGCACCTGACGAAGCATGAAAATGAAGACTACATGGATTTTGTCGCCCGGGCCAGGAAAAACAGGATCGCCGCGGCGGTCAAGCTGGCCGACATCGAAGATAACATCGACGTGTTAAGACTGTCATCGCTGGATGAAACAGATCTTGCCCGGGTCCGGAAATATCATTCCGCCTGGCGTTTGCTCAAGAAGGAGGCGACTTCGTGAACCCCTGGTATTCTGTCAGTCTTGGCGATGGGATGATGTCGCCGGTCCCATCGGCAGAGATCGAAGAACGCTTTCAAGCTGCGTTCCTTGCTGCAGGAAAGCCGCCGGAGATGGCGGTATTTACACGCTCCGAGTCGGAAGGCCGACTGCACTGCGAGGTGATCGCCTATTTTTCCCCTGCGGCCGCGGAGGTTGCAAAAGCCTTCGATGCCCGGCCGTGTCCGAAACCTGCGCGGGAGGGACTGGGCCTGCTGGCCGGGGATAAAGGTTCCTGGCCGGTACTCTTTGAGTAAAGCTATGCGTACGCGTTCAAAGGTATGCCTCCATTCCCCATGGAGGCGAGAAGGATGGAAAACGAAAAGAAGTATTCGATCGACATCAACGAGCTGCCTATGGCGACGAGCGTCCGTAGAATGCGCTGCGGCTGACGCTCCACGCAAGCGTGTGGTCAAGCGGGAAGGCATAAAAATCAAAGGCTTCCTGATGGCGGATGGAGTGTTCTGTACCCGCAAAGGGCAAACAACACCGGAGGGGTATTACAACATCGAGCGCATGATCAAGTTCATTGCCCGGCGCGGCGCGGCCGCCACCTGAGGGACCTGCTGTGCACCCTGAGGTCTCGGGCAGGAGGATCTGGCAGAAGGCGTCACCATGGGCAGTATGGACCTGCTCGGCGATTGGACCGTGGAATCAGACCAGGTGCTAGTCTTTTAGGGATCCCCAGGCGAGGGCCACCGCGCTCCCCTGCTTCGACGTTCTTTGTCGGGGACCTGCACACGCCGAAGCGGTTACAGTCCACGAGCGGGGAGGAGTTGTCCGTGCGTATGCCAGATATTTTTGACAAGGCGTTTTAGGCAGAGCTGTAGATATAATTGAATAGTTCTAAACAAGGCAGCATCCGCAAAGAGGTGATGCCGCGATCCATCAGGAGCTGGAGGAGAGTGCCACATGATGAACCTTAGGAACTTTCAACCGGGCATGTTCGTAAAAGACTCACTCACGGTTCTCCAGTCCGCGTTTGTTGCATTCTGGCCAGGCATCCTGACCAACTGGCTGAGTGAATTGATGGGGAACTATCTGCAGATTAACACAACGCCCGGAGCCTGGATTGTCATAGGAGTGACTATCGCTTCCTTACTACAGTATGGCCTCA
>DATAKV010000321.1:0-4112 GCA_036261375.1 Anaerolineales bacterium | reverse complement strand
AGTGCTGGGAATGGATTTCCCCGGTCAGGGGACCATTTATATTTCCCAGAATTCCATCTTTAAGAGACCGGTGTATGTGGATACAACGGTGAGGGTCGAGATAAAAGTTACGCAGGTCATCCCCGAGAAGCGCAGGCTTGTGCTGGATACGCATGTGCTTAATTCCGACGGCGATGTGTGCATGACAGGTACGGCGACGGTCTGGCGGCCGTGAGATCTGCTTATATAAGAATAAGCGGGGGCAGGCTTTTCTTAATTGCTTTGGGCAAAGAGCGTTTAATGCAATAAAATTCCAGCCAGATGACCCAGCCTCGTACTTCCACATTCTGGCGTTTTGTCCTGGGGGTGATCCTTTTTTTCTCCCTGCTTTCCTTTCGGGATTTTTTTAACATCACGCAACAGTTCAGCATCGTCATAGCCAACAGCCCGGGATGGATCGTCCTTTTTGCCCTCCTGAGCGTTTTTACGATTCTTATCCTTTCCCTGCTGGCAGCCAGTACTTCCAGCAGAGGAGAGCGTCTCCTTCATAACGTCGAATCCCTGGTTGAAAAAAATTCAGTGCAACCCTGGCTTGGGGGACTGCTCCTGTTGATCGGTTTGACGGGTTTTGGTATTCTCACGTCCACATCTTATTTTATTAAAGTGTTCGGCGATGGACAGGCGCTACGATTCCTTCTCTTTGCCCTCTTCTGCCTGGCGGGGACATTTGGCATCCGCCTGCTCCGCCCGGATATTCCATGGATGACGGCTCTGCTAGTCACGGGGCTTTTCCAATCCATCCTCCAGCTGTTCATTGTCCATATCCCGCATGTGACGTCCTACCCGTTTGCCATGGGATGGTCGGAGACGAGCCGCTTTTACTTCCCATCCCTGTTCCTTTCGGAGCATGTCTACGGGCAGGCGTATCCCTGGCCGATCCTGCACCCGACGCTTCACCTGCTGCTAACCCCTCCGTATGCCATCGACGCACCATTGTGGTTCCACCGTCTGTGGCAGGTGGTTTTGCGTTTCGTACTGGTGGGGCTGATCATCCCTCCGCTTTTGAACCGGTTGACGATCCAGAGCCGTTCTATGCGCTGGCTGGCGGGGCTGGGGATGTTCCTGTTCCTGTTCATGGGTCCGCTCTATTTCCACCTGGCCGTCCCTGTCATCATCGTGCTCTGGGGATTTTCGCTTCAGGATGAACGCCGGATCTGGGTCGCCGTTCTGCTGGCATCCATCTGGTGTGGGTGGAGCCGCGTAAACTGGTATCCGGTCCCGGGCATGATCGCCGCAGTGCTCTATCTGCTGGAGCAGCCCATGGAGGGACGAAGCCTTTGGAAATATATTTCACGCCCTTTTTTGTGGTTTATCACCGGTATGGTGGTGGCTTTCCTCTCCCAGAGAGTCTATGTTCAACTGTCCGCTGTTGGAGAGGGATCCTTTTATACAAGTCTCTCTTCAGATCTTCTGTGGTATCGCCTGCTTCCCAACGCGACCTATTTCCTGGGGATCCTGCCTGCAGTGCTGCTTGCATCTCTACCCATCTGGCTGGCGGTCTATCTTGTGATCCGCTCGAACCCGGCGGCCAGCTGGAATCCTATTCGCCTCGCGCTGATCGGCGGCGCGCTCCTGGTCCTGTTTGTCGGGGGACTCCTCGTCAGCTTAAAGATCGGCGGCGGCGCGGACCTGCATAACTTCGATGCTTATTTTGTCCTGCTGCTGATCGTTTGCTCGTATTTGATATTTGCGCGCTACCGGTTGGAAAACGGTGAATTGTCGCCCCGTGTGCCCCTGCCATGGATTTTGGTCCTTGCCATATTTATCATCCCTGCCTGGTCCTGGCTGCGCTTCAATGGGGGAGTGCAATCGTACGATCCCTCTGCAGCGAACATAACCCAGCAAAGCATCCAGGAGAACATCGATGAAGTGAATGCTGGAGGCGGCGAGATCCTCTTCATCACGCAGCGGCATCTCATTTCCATACATATGCTGGATGGGGTGGCACTTATTCCCGAATATGAACGCGAAGATCTGATGGAAATGGCGATGGGCAACAACACCGATTATCTCGGCCAATTCCGGAGCGACATGGAAAATCAGCGCTTCGACCTGATCGTGGTCGACCCGTTGAAGTTCAACATCATTTCGCGCAACCGGAGTTTCTCAGAAGAGAATAACGTCTGGGTCAGGCGGGTGATGCGGCACATCCTTTGCAATTACCGTGAGGCGGCCATCTTCCCGGCCGATGATATTGCCCTATACGTGCCGCAGGAGGGGGACAGGCAGTGTCCGCAGCCGTAGCTAGACGAACTTGATCCGCCGCGCTGCAAAAGAGACCATGCGCAGCAGGAGGAGACCATGCTTCCAGCGCGAGATATTCGTCGTGCCGTAAGTGCGCTCACGGTAGCGGATGGGCAGGTCGATGATCTTCAAGTTGAGCTTGGCTGCGCCAAAGATCAGGTCGAAGTCGCCGAAGGGATCGAAATCGCCGAAGTAGGAACGGTTGGCGGCGATCTGCTCATAATCTTTTTTCCACAGGACCTTAGTGCCGCATAACGTATCCTTGATCGGCTGTCCCAGCAGCCACGAGAAGGCCAGGCTGAAGAATTTATTCCCCAGAAAATTCAGGGTGCGCATGGCTTCCTTCTCCATCGGATACACAAGCCGTACGCCGTTGATGAATTCCCCCTTGCCGGAGACCAGCGCCTCATAGAAGCGCGGCAGGTCCTCGGGTGGGACGGTCATATCGGCGTCGAGGATCATCAGCACGTCGCCGCGGGCTTTCTCGAAGCCGAGGCGGATCGCGTCTGCTTTGCCGGTGCCCGGCTGGCGGTACAACTGGCTGGGGGTCGAGGGATGCGCAGCCATCTCCCGTTCGATGGCTGCGTAGGTGTCATCCTTTGAGTGTCCCTCCACAAATACGATCTCGGTCTCACGTCCCATTTTGGGCGTGCGCTCGAAGAGAGACTGGATATTCCCCGATTCGTTGCGTGCCGCAATGACGACCGAAACCATCGGTTCCTGCTCCACGCGCCTGGCGGCAGGTCGCGCTACGACAACGTTGGACAGGGCAAGATGGTTGAATGGCCACAGGCGAACAAGGAAGCGGTTTGCGAACCCACCCAGTGGCAGTGGGAAGAGAATCTCCCGCGAGGATCGTATCGATTCAAACCCGGCAAGCACCAACAAGGCCTGGATGTCCTCCGGTGTCAGCCAGTTCTGATAGAGATTGGACGTGGCCAGGTTCAGCTGGCGTGCGCCGCTCAACGGCGCCTGCCAGAGGCGGCTGTAGAAGTTGAGAAGGATGCGGGTGCGCGAGTGGCAGAGAGGCCGGATCTGCTCGAAGACGCGCTGCACATCCCACAGGTCGTTGACCAGGTCTGACAGGATGATCACATCGAATTGCTCGTTGAGCTGCGAAAGGTCATGGGCATCTGCACATAGAAATTCCAGGTGTGGATGATTTTGCCTTGCCCGGCGGATCATTTCCTCCGAAAAATCCACACCAACGCCGCGGGAAGGCTGCAGGGATGCCAGCAGACGACCGTCGGCGCAACCAATTTCGATGATCCTCTGCCGGGGGGTTACATGGAAACGATAAATGTCAAAGAGGCGGTCGTGATACCACTTCCCCATGCCGTGCCAGGTATCCCTTTTTCGGGCAATGGCATTCCAGTGTGCGATCCGCATCTGCTGGTAAGCCTGCCCGGCCGGGTCGAAAGTAGGGTCTGTTGTTGTCATCGGCACGATTGTACAGGGAGTGGAATGGATTGGAAAGGTGACATATTTATGTAAAAAATCCCGCCAAATGAACTGACCCCATAAAAAGAGACACGAAAAAAAGTCCTCCTGTGAGACAATAGCACAGGAGGCTTTTGTTATGGCAGGCAAGAAAGGGATGAAACACTATCCAGTTGAAACGAAGGTACAAGCAGTGCGTCTGCATGAGGAAGAGGGCAAATCGTGCCAGGAGATTGCGGAACTGCTAGTGATCGGTAGCCGCAAACGTGTGGAAAAATGGATGAAGGATTACCGAGAGAAAGGGGAAATGTTCTTCAGACGAGATGCGGGACAAAGGAAAAGAGGCCGTCCACCGAAGCGGGAGAACAAGGATGCGTATATCGCCCGGT